>NZ_CP059973.1:4850600-5153762 GCF_009193295.2 Bacteroides luhongzhouii
CGAAGAGTGGGAAAGTTCCCTATAGAATAAACATAAACATTATACCCTTCCTTCGCCAATCCAGCAGCAACACCAATCATATTCTGTTCTGCTATACCTATATTTAAAAAACGCTTTGGAAACAGATTAGCAAAATCTTCGACTACACTAAAGCCTAAATCCCCAACAACAAGAAATATTTTGTCATTCTTTTTAGCTTCTTCTACCAATTGTTTTATAAATGCAGTTCTCATCCTTCTATTTCCTTTATAGCTTGATTATATTGTTTTTCATCCGGAGATTTATAATGCCACAACAATTCATTTTCCATAAATGAAACTCCTTTACCTTTTATTGTATCAGCTATTATCGCAGTTGGTTTCCCAAAAAATGCTTCCGCTTGGATGAAAGCTCTACGAATAGCTTCATGATTATGACCATCTATTTGAATAACATTCCAATTGAATGCCTCCAACTTACTTTTAAAAGGTTCCAAATTTAAAACCTCATTGGTTGCACCCAAACTTTGAATCTTATTATAGTCAATAATTAAACACAAGTTATCCAGTTCTAAATGTGAAGCCAACAGTAAAGCTTCCCAATTTGAACCTTCATCCATTTCTCCATCTCCAACAATTACATAAGTACGATACTTCTGTCCTCTTCGCTTCGCAGCTAAAGCAATTCCGCACGCAATTGGCAAACCATGTCCAAGGCTACCAGCAGAAATTTCTATTCCTGGTATATAATGGCTTGTATGGGATAATAGACGACTTCCATTTTTCCCATAATCGTCCAGTTCCTCCATAGAAAAGAAACCACATAATGCTAATGTAGAATAGAAAGAGACACAAGCATGACCTTTTGAAAGTATAAACCGATCTCTTTCTTCCCAAGAAGGATTAGAAACATCATATTTTAATATCGTACTATATAACACAGATAATAAATCTACCATTGATAAAGCCCCACCAATATGAGATGCTTTTGCTTGGTAAACCATACGTAGTGAACACTTACGTATTTCTTTTGATAACGTAATACTATCTTTTATCATTATAAATAGCCTTATAATATTCTATCGTTTGAATTAATTTACTAGAAAAATCAGAAACTTCAAAGTCTCCAAACGCTTTTCGAGTCTTCAAATTAACAGAGCCATTAATCATTGACTGATTTTTACGATAAGGGAGAGCTCCAAAATTTAAACAAAATTCAGGTCTCAAATATTCTTTTATATGAACTAAAATACTTTTTAGGGAACGCAAATTATCAGAAGCAATATGATAAATCCCATTTTCTGCATTTCCTTTAACTGCATACAGTATCACATTTGTTACATCCTTAATATATAAATAAGAATACTTCTGTTCACCAGCAGTTAAATCCATATGATCTTGATCAGTAGACATCATATTTTTGATGACAGCAGGTATTAACCAGTTCTCTGCTTCTCTCTCACCAAAACAAGAGAACAATCTAAACCAATACCAAGTTATATTATTTTCTTCACAGAAAGTTTTTACTATTTGTTGTGCTGCCAATTTTACAACCCCATATGCTGTATTAGGATCAGCTATGTAATTTTCATCAACACACCCATCAAAAGTCCCATATTCTGCTTGAGAACCAATTCCTATAAATACTTTTACTTCTAACCGCTTTGCTAAATCTAGTAAGCGCTGTTGATAACATAAATTATCGAGTTGATGTTTCCATGAGTTCCGCTCACCTGCTGAAACACCATTCCAAGCAGAATTTATTATTACATTAGGACGAAAAGACAAAACATCCAATTCAAAAGCATCTGAATCACTATTAGTCCATTTAACTTTATTTTCTAAAGAAGCACATCTCCATAAATCTGATTTTGTTCTTTTTGCTAACAATAGTTCATGGCCATGTGTAGATAAAGTTTCAGCAATATGAGAGCCCAAAAAGCCTGTTGCTCCCGTTAACAATATTTTCATTTCAATAAATAGTTGATTATTTGATTCACACAAACATCATAGACTTCTTCTTTACGATAACTTTTGTACCAATCGACTGTCAGAGATACAGTCTGATCAAGGTTCATTCGCGGCTGCCATCCTAACAAAAATTGGGCTTTGGAAATATCCAACATCAGTAATCTCGCCTCATGCAAAACATTTTGATCAGACAAATCTCTTAAATCTCCGCTTCCATATTCTTCCACAACTTTAGCAGCAATATCCCAAACAGTAGAAATAGATTCTGTTCTTGGACCAAAATTCCATCCTTCACAGTATTTGGTAGGTTCATACCACATCTTACTAACCAATAACATATAACCACTTAATGGTTCCAATACATGTTGCCAAGGACGAATAGCTTCCGGATTACGAATCTCAATAGGTATATTTGATTCTAAAGCACGGATACAATCGGGAATAATTCTATCTAAAGCCCAATCACCACCACCAATCACATTACCTGCACGAACACTGGCTATACTTTTACCATGCTTTTCATATTGCTCTGGATTAAAGAAAGAACGCCTCCAAGAAGCAATAGCTATTTCGGCCGCTCCCTTACTACTGGAATATGGGTCGTAACCACCCATCGGTTCATTCTCACGATATCCCCAAATTTGCTCTTTGTTTTCATAACATTTATCGGTAGTTATCATGACACCTACCTTTACGCTATCCGTTATCCGTATAGCTTCCAATATGCTAATCGTCCCCATTACATTCGTTTCGTACGTTTCAACGGGAATTTCATAACTTAAACGTACTAGAGGTTGGGCAGCCAAGTGAAAAACAATTTCGGGTTGATATTCCTGAAAAATATCTTTCATTCGCTGACTATCACGAATATCAGCACGCAGGTCAGCTTTTATTTTTCCTCCTATTCCGGACAACACATAATTATCTTTATCTGTAGCCGGATCTTTAGCCACCCCGATCACTTCCGCTCCCAATTCATGGAGCCAGATAGAAAGCCAGCTACCTTTAAAGCCTGTGTGTCCGGTTACAAGAACACGCTTTCCTCTATAGAAATTTTTAAATATATCTATATCCATTATTTACCAAACTTTCCAGGGAGCTATCCCCTTATCCCACATTTCATTGAGTTCCACATTATCACGGAGTGTATCCATCGGCTTCCAAAACCCTGTATGACGATAAGCATGCATTTTACCATCTTTCGCCAAGTCTTCAAGAGGCTTACGCTCAAAAACAATAGTATCATCACACGCAGGAATATATTCAAAGACTTTAGGTTCGCAAACAAAATAACCGGCATTCACCCAATTACGATCACCATCCGGTTTTTCTTGAAAGGAAAGTACCTTGTTATTATTCAAATCTATTTGCAAAGCTCCGAATTTGCCTCCGGGCTTGTAAGCCGTTAATGAGATGTCACAACCTGATAATTCATGTTCCTTAATGCTCTCTGCTATATTTATATCCGCCACCCCATCGCCATAAGTAAGAACAAAGCGTTCCTCACCAATATATTTCTGTACTCGTTTCAGACGCCCTCCTGTTTGGGTATTCAAGCCGGTATCAACCATAGTCACTTTCCAATTTTCAGAGTGATTATCAAGTATTTCAACACTGTTATTGGACAGGTCGACTGTGAGGTCGCTATTATGACGAAAATAATTAGCGAAATATTCTTTTATAACATATTGTTTATAACCGCAACAGATAACAAATTCATTAATTCCATAATGACTATAAGTCTTCATAATATGCCAAAGAATAGGCTTTCCACCTATTTCAACCATCGGTTTGGGAATAAGATTGGTAGCCTCACTCAAACGGGTTCCAAAACCTCCTGCGAAAATGACTGCTTTCATTATTCTCTACGCTTTACGGGATGTAACAAATTCCTTGATTGTGGAAATCATATATTGGAGCATTTCTTCAGTCATACCCGGGTAAACTCCAATCCAGAAAGTATTATTCAATATAAAATCTGTACCTTTCAAATCACCAACAACACGATAACCTTCACCGTTTTGTCGCATTTCATTAAAAGCCGGATGTTTCAACAGGTTTCCTGCAAAAAGATTACGGGTTTGTATTCTCTTGCTCTCCAAATATTCAGATAATTCATTACGGGTGAACCCTGCATCTTCTTTCACTGAAATAAGAAAACCAAACCAGCTAGGATTAGAGTTCTTTTGAGGTTCAGGAAGTATTAGTCCTTCCGTATCATTCAGACCGTCAAGTAAAGTCTGGAAATTCTTTCTACGAGCCAATACTATACTGTCCAACTTATCCAATTGGGCGCAACCAATAGCCGCTTGCATATCGGTTAGCTTTAAATTATAACCGAAATGAGAATAAACATATTTATGATCATAACCTACAGGTAACTCACCAAATTGTTTACTGAAACGATACTTGCAAGTATTATCTACACCACCTACACACCAGCAATCACGCCCCCAATCACGGAAAGAATTGGTTATCTTATTGAGCAATGGATCATTTGTGTACACAGCACCACCCTCACCCATTGTCATGTGATGTGGTGGGTAAAAACTGCTAGTACCAATATGACCGATAGTCCCTGTCTTTCTCGTTTCACCATTAATGGTATATTCTGCCCCCAAGGCATCACAGTTATCTTCAACTAACCAAAGATGATGACGATCACAAAAATCTTTTACCGACTGTAAATCGAAAGGATTACCCAACGAATGAGCAATCATGACAGCTTTGGTTTTATCAGAATAAGCAGTTTCCAGTTGAGTTATATCTATATTATACTCCGGAATCGTTACATCTACAAATACTGGAATCGCACCATACTGAATGATAGGCGTTACAGTAGTTGGAAATCCACAAGCTACTGTTATAACCTCATCACCTTTTTTTATACGACGCTCCCCCAATAGTGGAGAAGTCAATGTCATAAATGCTAATAAATTTGCAGAAGACCCGGAATTTGTCAGCGAACAATATTTAACCCCCAACCAGTCTGCAAAACGTTTCTCGAATTTATGAGCCCAAGGTCCTGCTGTAAGCCAGAAGTCCAAAGAGGAATCAATCAAATTAACGAGTTCTTCAGCATCAAAAAAGCGACCACCATAATTTACAAAACTTTTCCCTGGTTCAAAAACTTTGGAGTCCCGATGAACCTCATTATAATATTCACGAGATAACTGAAGAATTTGTTGCTTCAGGGTTTCTTTTTTATTCATAAGCAGATATATTTAGTAATATATATTTAAGATGTTCTACTTGTAAAGATACTTTAATATGCGTTCTTTTCTCCTACAACTACATTCGCCACAGTCTTATAAATGATATATAAGTCAAGCAGCATTGTCCAATGCTCCATATACCAAATATCAGCCTTAACACGTTCCTCCATCTGGGAAAGTTCCCTCGTTTCACCACGGAAACCATGAGTTTGAGCCCAACCAGTTACTCCAGGTTTTATAAAGTGCCGCACCATATATTTATCAATCAACCGGGCATAAGTCTCCGTATGAGCCAACATGTGAGGACGGGGACCTACTATTGACATATCACCTTTAAAGACATTGATAAACTGAGGAAGTTCGTCAATATTAGAACGACGAAGAAAGTCTCCAAATCTTGTTTTACGAGGATCATCAGCCGTAGCCTGTTTACTGTCGGCTTCATCATTCACTTTCATCGAACGGAATTTGTAACACACAAAATCCACACCGTTCAAACCCGTACGCATTTGCTTAAAGAATACAGGACCGGGAGAAGTCAACTTTATAATACTTCCCACTATGAGATAAACAAAAGGAAAAACTATAACCAGAAAAAGACCGGAAAAAATAATATCGAATAGCCGTTTTAAGATACGGTTCTCCATCTTACCCAAAGGCTCATAACGCAGATTCAAAATAGGCATATTGCCAACCATACTGTGCCAGATACGACGAGGAAAACCTTTACATACATTAGGAACACCATGAAAATATAGCAGATGGTTTTCACAATGATTCATAATAGAAAAGTTATAACGTCCCTCTTCCATCGACAAAGAACAAAAAACATGTTTGATTCCCGGGTGTGTAGACATAAAATCTGAAAAACCGTCAGGATTACCAAGATAGGGACATTGCGAAGAAAGAGCATCATTCGGTTTAATATCAAAATAACCCACAACTTCATATAGAGAAGACGCCAGAGAACTTTCCATTTCCTCATACAAAACCTGCATATTATTGCCTCCACCTATAAAAACAGCATAACGTCTATGCTTGCCCTTAGCACAATAGACTATCAGGAAATGACGGATAATAATGCGATAAATACTTAAGATGACAAAGAGGAAAGAGAAATAAGCAACAAAGAAAAGAGGAGAATATATAGAGATCCCACTAAAAGTCATGATACATGCCCAAAAGATGGAAAAAGCTATAATATTCTTCAATACACACAATACAAGTTGATCGGGACGAATTCCCCGACTGTCCCAAACCCTCCCACGGGAACCCGAACAAGCCAGATAGCAAAGACTTAACGAAGTCATCATCCATGAGACTCTACAAGAGAAAGGTAAAGAAACAAATACTTCTTCCCAAAAGAAAAGGAGAAAAAACAAAACCAGATTCAGAATGATCAGATCTCCCAGAACTGCTACAAATTCTATAAATTTATTGATTTGACTGGTGGTTGATACCATATCACATTAAAGATTGATTTTAGGCACATACTTCTTTGAACTTGTCCAGAAGGTCTTTCCCGAACAAATTCCAAGAGATTACAATACAAACTGATAGGAAAATAAAAGCTAAAACATATACCTTTCTACTGGTTCCCGAAGGTTCCAAGGGGACAACAGCAGGTTCTACAACAGCAAACACAGGTTTTTCTTCCTGAACTTTAGCCCTGGCAACCTGAAGCTGACTAGCGACCTGACTGTATACTTGGTAAGCCAAACTCATGTCATTCTGCAAACGTTCCTGCTCGGTACGAACACTCTGCAAAATGATATTATCATGAGAGTCCATATAATTGGCATATTTTTTCTGCGCTTCGTAATATTCCTGCTGACGTTCTTTAAATAATTTCTCCAAATAAAGACAATCCTCTTTAGATTTGGAGGTACGATAGTCTATAATATATTCCTGCAACTTATTTACTACAGAGTCAGCAACAACTGCGGCAACCTTAGGACTCTGCAAGGTCACAGAAACGGTAGTCATAGAGGTTTTCTTATCTACAGAAGCAGCAATCTTTCTCTTTAGTGATTCAATCTTCTGAAACTCCTTTTTGGATAATTCAATTGCACCCCGACTTGCTTTATCGGAAGATATGGATTCATCCTCATTTTCTGTAAACAAGGACTTTACCCCACCAATTACCATACCGGGAAATCCAATTACATAACCCCACCATGGGGATGACTCTTCATTCAAATAAGAACTTAAAGAGATTTCCTCACTCCCTGATACAGGGACTTTCATATTAGAAAGTTCCAACAGAAAGGGAGTAGAAGAAACAATATCAGCAGATAAGGAAGCATTTAAGGCATCAGTACCGTCTCCCATAGAAACTCCACTCCCTAAAAAAGAAGCAGCCAAACCGGATAAACCACCACCTTTGTTATTACCCATTTCCGGAGAAAGAGTAACTTCAACCGTGTACTGCTTAGGGATACTGATTGCAACAATAATCCCAATTATCAGTCCAATACCGGCAGCTTTATAGATCTTCTTACGAATACCTATAACCTTACGAAGAAGATCCATCAAATCAATTTCTATCTCCTCATCATGGTGATTATTATGCAACTGTTTTGTTTCCTTTTCAGATGTTTGTTCCATCAAAGTAGACATAAATAAAGGTATTCGTTATTTCTTGATTAAATTAGCGATAGAGGCAATCATCATACCCAAAGAACTGAAAGAAGTGGCATATCCCAAGATTTCACCTACATTAGTACGCTTCTTAGCCTTACTAGGTACAATTATTTCACAACCAGGCTCGATTTGTTTCTTACCGCTACCTTTAACCTTAGTTACCTGACCATTCATATAAACAATGAACTTCTTACTCTTCTTCGCATTGTCTGAATAACCACCGGCCTGATTCAAATAATAATCGATATTCTTACCAGCTATATAAGAAACTGTATTAGGAACCATCACAGCACCGTTAATTGTTACCGTATTAGTATTCTTCGGAATAAAAATCACATCACCTTCACGCAAAACCAGATCTGATGCACTGCCCGGATTAGCTATAGCTTTTTCCAAGTCAATGCCGACTGTAAAATGATCTTCTACACGGACGCCCAAAGAATCTATCATAGCCTCACCCAACTGTCGACTCATCAAACGGATCACATCTCCCATACGTTTCTTCTCACCTGCAGTAGCTACACGAGTAAGTTTGGCACCGCGTAGGTAAGCATAATTCGTAGCACCTCCCGCTTTATTGATCAAATCTGAAAGACGTTCTTCACGACTGGTCATGGCATAAGACCCTCCGAACAGGATTTCACCTTCAACAGCTACATTCTGTTGGGCCTGATAACCCGGACTACGACGTACATAAACCTCATCATAAGGTTGAAGGACAAAACCCGGTGTGCCATCGATGACAAAACCTTCTTTCAGGGAAAATGTATACGTCCGACCGATAGTATCATTATCCGCTGTACTATGGGGATTCTTAATCCTACGCGATACATCCACACGAACAACAGAAGCGGCTTCACGCAAGCCTCCGGCCTGAATGATCAAGTCTTCAAGAGTCATATTATCAGCATAAGGATAGGAATCTGGTTTGGCCACTTCGCCATGGATTACAACATCTCCCCTATCTTCCAAATCATGGATACTGGGAATATAAAGAATGTCGTTTTTCGCCAGGATGATATTTTGGGAAGTACCATCCATGATGGCTTTAATGTCAACAGGGATAACTTCAGTAGTAAGATCCTCACGTTGACGATAAAGGACAGCACGGTTCAAGAAAGCATCACCCGTCAAACCTTGGGCTTCGTTCACCAATTCGCGGACGGTATTCAGTTTACCGTTTAGCTGGTAGATACCGGGACGGTAAACGGCACCACGGATTTCAAGCTTATTAGTGAAGCGGTTAAGGATAGCCTCGACGGTCACAACATCACCATTCCGCATTTTATAGACACTATAATCGAGGTCTTTGACAGTGTTCACTTCATACTCCTGTCCGTTCTGGCGTACGACACGCAGTGAACGGGTATAGGCGTCAGCGTCAAACCCACCGGCATAACTGATTAGAGTAGATAAGTTTTCGTCCTTCTTCATTTCGAAGCGCATCGGACGTTTCACTTTTCCATCGATCTTAACCAATACGTCATAGGCGGGAACAATCACAACATCGCCTTCTTGCAGACGAACATCATCCTGAATGTTTCCTTTCATGATAAATTGGTAGACGTCGATTGTGGCGATATTTTTACCGTTACGTACCAGCTGCACATTACGAAGGCTTCCTATGTCACTGACTCCACCGGCACGGTAAAGCGCATGGAACACAGTAGAAAAGGATGACAGAGAGTAAGTACCCGGCTGGACTACTTCACCCATCACATTAATCTGAATAGTACGGATGCTGCCCAAAGTCAGACGGATGTCAGAAGTAGGGTCATTCGTATTATTAAGACCATTATATATCTTGTTCAATGTTTTTTTGAGATAGTCATTGGCTTCAGAAATGGTTAGTCCGTTCAGGTTGACGGGACCTATTTTCTGAATGTTGATCGTGCCATCAGGAGAAATCTGTTGGCGGATAGTGTTCTGGCTGGCTCCCCAGATGTCGATAATCACTTCGTCACCCGGACCGAGACGGTAATTTAAAGGGGTGGCGATGTTGACACTGGGTTCAAAAGTCAGGTTACGAGTATTGAAGATGTTTCTTCCGAAAACTTGATTACCACGTGCAAGGTCTTGAGTGCTCGGGTGGTCTTCCAGCATATCGGAAGTGTTCTCCTTCATTTCTTCACGAAGACGAGATTCATTGACATCCGTACCGGTAGCGTTGGAAGCATTGACATTGTTCTGCTGCTCATAAAGCTGCTTCACACGCATAGCTTGTTCCTTGGTCACACCCTTACGTGCAAGTTCAGAGGCTAGTTGTTTTTGTTCTTTCCCTTGTCTAATCCCCTCTTTGACATATTCCAATACTTGAGAATCGCTCATGTTTTGAGCCATCAAAGGAGAAAAAACTCCTAACAGCAGAATGAATAGAAATACGTTAAAGTTTTTTTGTGTCGTCATTACTAATCTTTGTGGGTTCTACATAACCGATTGGCATATCTACACAAGCACAGCCAAGCATATTTAAACGAACGGCAATCTTACTCTTCCCCCCGACAGTCACGAGTTCGCCGACAAGGCCACTCAAAGGACCTTTAATCACACGAACTTTCTCACCACGCGCCAGTGGAGTATCATTCATACAGACTGCTTCTTCGGAATAATCGAGCATGAAACGGAAACGAGCCATCTGCTCGTCAGGAATAACGGCAGGAGTGCTTTCACCACGCATCACCATATAACGGCTGACAGTGGAGAAGCTCAGGACTTCCATACGCTCTTTTGGATTGACATGAACAAAAACCATCATGGGAAGCAAGACTGTATCAACCATCTTTCGACGGTCGCTCCATTGATGGATCTGTTGCTGAACGGGAACAAATGAATCAATTCCCATCTTAGACAAACGCTCGGATACTTTCTTCTCGTGATGCATTCGAACGAGTGCTACATACCAGCGTTTTGAGTGTGCTACGCCTTCCCCTGTCCCACTAATAGGCCCGGCATTTACTGATTTTGGTTTCGTTAAAATCATATTTTTTTACCCCATGTTATTCCGTTACTTCTTAGGTAACGGATAATACACATATAGGATACACATAGCATTGAAAAAAGGAAAAAAATCGATTATGAGGGAATATAAAAGCGGGTACCTAATATTCAATATAAGACTTTCTTGAATTTAGGTAATAAAAAGCCCTTGAGCATGAAGACGTTATCCTTCATGTTCAGATAGATTCATGTTGCATATTTGAGAGAAAAAGGAAAAAAAGAAGTTTTTTGCTTGTTTGCTATTAATATTTTTACCTATCTTTGTAGCGAATATATTTCCGTTACCTAAGAAGTAACACCAGCATTAAGTCCCTAATCCATAATGCCTTAATAATATTAATCAGAACATTTTAAAACTACATACGTAAGAATAATTCAATTTATTAACCTTTGTTCTTTCTTCCAATTCGAAACCCTTTAAATATATCTGTGTTGTTTTAATAGATTTGTGCCCTAATGATTCGCTAATCATCTCGATAGGAACACCTCTGTACTTGGCAGTCGTAGCCCAAGAATGACGAAGCGTGTAAGACGTGACGGATGAAGGTATCCTTAATTTTCTGGACAGGCTTTTCAAGTCATTATTGAAACGTCTCAAGGCTGACTGATATTCACGATAAGCCTCCTCTTCATCTCTCTTATATGCTCCGCTTAATATCCGAAAAAGATAATCGGGATAATCGGGACTCCGGGCATCGGTCTTATTGTATAATCCCCCGATTGCATTGTGCGCTGACTCCAACACTTCTATACTCATAGGAGTACCGGTCTTGAGACGGTTGTACTTCAAAAGCCCCTGTTTCAAATTGGATTTTTCCAGATGGGCCAAATCAGAAAAAGGCATTCCACAAAACTGAAATAACAGATTGGCAATGGCCTGTGTCCGGCGAAGCTTTTCCGATTGAGGATCTTTGTTTAGTAACATGTGAAGTTCACCGATCGGGATGGCTTTCTTCTGACGTGTGTCCACCCCGGTAAATACATCCCGGAACAAGCCATGTACATAAGGGGCCTGATGTGTATCGACTCCACGATTGTAGATACTACGAAGCATACGCATATACGTAGAAATCGTATTAGGCTTCAAACGGGAAGCCAACAGATAGTTGCTATACCTCTTTAAAGTTTCGCGGTTTATCCTACTAAACGTAATGGATTTGGTCCCACAAAACTGAGAAAAAGAACGAATAGCGTGCTTATACACGTGGGCCGTAGAGTAACGCCCCTCTTGTCGCAAACAATCGATGTAATTGTTTGCACAAATAGTAAATCGATTTTTTTCCATAAATTATAACTTATCTCATAAGTGTTATTAAAAAACGTGCGGAATATAGTAAGATTATAGATAAAATGAAGCACAATTTTAAATTTAGTCACTGTTTTAGATGGAAAATCAAATAATTTCTAAAAAAAATAAGTGAAGCCATGCAGTATTTTCAATAACCGTGCATTTAACTTATAAAAGAGGGAAAAAAGAAATCAAACCATATATCATTAAAACCTACAACCTGAACTTAACAAGTGAAGTGGGGAAAATAAAAAGAGAGAGAGAGTTTTTTATACAACGTCCCCAAAAACGAGGAATCCCTGCCAATTTTCGAGTTGGCAGGGATTCATTTTTATGATTCAAAGTTTTTGAAGTTACTACATTTATTGCTAATTCATAAAAATATCAACAATTTAGTTTACTTTTCCAGATAGTCTGATAAAACAAAACAAGAATAAGGAGTTAAACAAATCACCCACACCACAGATCGTTGTAGCATGGGTGATTTCATAATTTACTTGCAGTATTTTGTAATCAGCTCATCTACATTCGGATCACCTAAATCTTTCGCTTTTTTGAAGTTTCCACAGGCTTCATCTGTCTTTTTCAACTGTATCTGGCAAAGCCCCAACAAACGGTAAGCTTCGGCATATTTAGGATCAGCCTTCAATAGATTATTCAAAATCTGAATAGCTTCTTCATAACGTCCTACACGCAGATTTACCACTGCATGTTCCGCCTGATAGGTCAGGTCCGTCGGATTCATTTCGACTGCTTTAACTATATCATCTAAGGCGCGCTGGAATTGGCGTGCTTTCAAAGCGGCCTGTTCACGATAATAATAGAATACGTCGTTCACTTCTCCTTTGACTGCCGTATGATAAGCATCATAATCAAGCATCGCATTGCGTGGCTGGCCGGCATCCATATTCATCTGCGCACGTTCCAACAAATATGGAGCAAAATCTGCCGTGATCGGTTGCGGGCAACGGGCAATACAGCTATCCATCAAAGCTACGACTTCTTTCGGGTCACCTTTCATCAGCTCCTTCGTCTTGGCAGCACTAAAGAAAGTGGCCGGAGAAGCAATGTTGCTGGCATTTACCTTTTCATAAGCAGCCAAAGCACCGGCATAGTCTTGCTGGGCAAACAGTATATCACCTTCCATTTGAATGTAAATGGGCAGCGGATCAATAGCGATTGCCTGACGAACATTTTGCAAAGCAGTGTCATAAGTCCAGTCTTTATACGTTTTTTCCGGCTTCGACAATTGATAAGCATATATCAGCTTACCTATATTATAATATACATCATCTTTTTTCTGGGCTACTTTCAAAGCCTGATTAAAGTCGGCAACTGCTTTATCATACCAAGTCTGATCGTCTTTACCTTTAGCTGCATAATAATTGGCACGACGAAGATAACCATCCGCATTAGCTGGGAACTGACGGATAAAATCATCCAACAGCTTTTCGTAATCGTCACCCGACAGGCTTGAAGATGCCATAAACAAGTACACTAATGCCTGATCTTCCGTTTCGGGCAGCCCTTTCCGAATACCAATCTTTTTCAAAGCAGCGTCTCCCAAAGAAAGAGCACTGATTTTCTGTGACATGGCAAAAGCTGCTCCTGCCGCATAGCAAGTAGTCACTGTATCGATGCCGGATGATTTCTGCGCAATACCGAACACCTGACCTTCGGCATTCATCACCGGACAGCTCACCATCTTATCTTTCATCTGCATGCCTAATGTATAGTAATGATATTCTCCGGCTACTTTGGAAACATCTTTCACCTTACCAGTAACGCAAGCGATACTTTTTTGTGTAGAATAAGGAAGCATCCACGCATCGGCTCCCACTGCCGGAGCTGTTTTAGCCACAATCAGCGCAGGTACTTTCTTCTCAGTGATAGCCACACGGAACTTAATGACATCATACATATCATTCGCCCCAAGTATCAGGCTGACCGGCATCTGTTTGCCTTCGGAAGTGATTACCACCGCACGTTCGGCTCCTTTAAAAAGAGTATAATCTGATAAAGCCAATCCATCTTCAGATACAAAAAATCCGTTTCCGGTATTCAGCATTTTATCATTCTTGTCATAAGTCACCACAGAGAAGACTGCACGTTTTGCCTTCTCTACCCATTTGGGAGTTTGCGCCATGCTTCCCTGTATCAGGAAGAAAAGCAGCAAAGGTAGAATTAAAATCTTCTTCATATCAGTCATTATTTCTTTGTTTCACAGCTTCGTAAATCAGGATACCGGCAGCCACGGAAACATTCAGAGATTCGATGGTGCCCAGCATCGGGATTTTCACCCATTCGTCACAGAGCGCAAGGTTATCATAAGAAACTCCCGTATCTTCCGCTCCCATGATGATGCACAGCGGTCCTGTATAATCGGCTTTTGTATAGTCGTAATCTCCCTTCTCGGTAGCAGCTACAATGCGAAAACCGCTGTCTTTCAGATATTGCAGAGTTGAACGGAGGTTCTGCTCACGACACACAGGCAGCGTGTGCAGCGCTCCTGCCGATGTTTTCACGGCATCTGCATTGACAGACGCACTTCCGCGGACTGGAATAATCACTGCATCGACAGCTGCACATTCGCAGGTACGGGCAATGGCTCCGAAATTACGTACATCGGTCACTCCGTCGAGCATAACAAAAAATGGATTTTTCCCTTGTTCAAACAAAAAAGGAACAAGATCTTCCGTTTTCTGATAAGTCACAGAAGAAATGAAAGCAACCACTCCCTGATGATTTTTCCGGGTGATACGGTTGATACGTTCCACCGGAACACGTTGAACCGGTATCAGCAGCCCTTTCAAAGCAGCAAACAGTTCTTTGGAAAGATCACTCTGAATGTCTTTCTTTACCAGAATTTTATCAATTTCTTTACCTGCCTGAATGGCTTCTATCACGGCACGAACACCGAAAATCATTTGCGCTTCTCCACGAGCATCCCCAGAAGAGGAGGTAGAGTCATTTCTGCTGTCTTTTTTATATTCCATACTTATTTATTCAATCTATTATTATTCATTAGCGAGAGGGAGAGGCTGCCAACAGGGATTTGGCATTGCTAAGGGCGGCCTCGGTCAGAGTGGCGCCGCTAAGCATATGAGCTATTTCCTCTACTCGTTCTTCATCGGTGAGACGGCGGATATGACTGTTTGTTTCCGTATCGCTGTCTTTCTTATATACTTTATAATGAGCACGTCCACGGGCAGCAATTTGCGGCAGGTGGGTGATGCTGATTACCTGACGGTTCCGGTCGCCCATTTCCTGCATCATGTCTGCCATGCGGTCGGCAATTTCACCGGAGACACCAGTGTCTATTTCGTCAAATATGATAGTCGGCAGTTTCACAGCTCCGGCAATCAATGCTTTGATAGAAAGCATGACGCGAGCAATTTCACCTCCCGAAGCTACGGAAGAGATATTCTGCAAGGTGCCGTTCTTATTGGCAGAAAACAGGAAGTTGACTGTATCTTCCCCTTGCAATCCCGGTTCTTTCTTCAGTCCCATTTCGATCTGGAAACGAACATTCGGCATTCCCAACGGAATCAAGCGGGCGGCCAATTGCTTTTCTACTTCACGCGCAGCTTTCGTACGGGCCTTGGTCAGCAATTCTGCTTGTTGTTTCACCTGCTTATATTGTTCCTCTTTACGAGCGGTCAGCTCGGCAATACGCTCATCATAGGAAGTGATATCAGACAATTTGCTACGATATTCATCCGTCAACGCTATCAATTCATCAAGAGTCTGTACCCGATGTTTCTGTTGCAAGGAATAAATCAAGTTCAACCGTTCGTTCACTTCGTCCAGACGGACCGGATTGAATTCAACGGAATCGCTTTGTGAAGAGACTTCATGCGAAATATCTTTCAATTCGATATAGGCGCTCTCCATACGTTCGGTAAGTTCCTTAGCAGGCTGATAGACTCTTTGCAGGTTATTCAGCGTATTCAGACTATCTTTCAGGTATGAAAGCAATCCGCCTTCATCCGAGACAAATGACTGTTCTACCCGATAAAGTCCGGCTTTAATTTCCTCTGCATGACTTAGTGTTTCAGCTTCCTGCTCCAGCTCCTCCTGCTCTCCTTCCACAAGATGGGCTTCTTCGAGCTGTTCGAGTTGGAAGCGGATATAATCTTCATCGGAACGGCTTTTCTCTGCCAGTGACATTAATTCAGCCAATTCACGATCTGTCTGCTTCCATTCTCCATAACACAAATGGTATTTCTCCAATACTGCATCATTATGTGCCAGAATGTCAAGCACGTTCAACTGGAATCCTTCTTTATTGAGCAACAGATTCTGATGTTGAGAATGTACATCTATCAACTGTTCGCCCAGTTCTTTCACTTGTGCCAGTGAGGCGGGAGTATCGTTGATGAATGCCCTGCTTTTCCCGGAAGCCTGTACCTCACGGCGCAAAATACACTCTTCATCATATTCCAATTCATTTTCTTCAAAAAACGGACGCATACCGTAGGCAGCAATATCAAACCGCGCCTCTATGATACATTTGGAAGCCCCGCGACGAATCGCTTTCACATCGGCACGCTGCCCCAGCAGGAGTCCGATAGCTCCCAGAATAATTGATTTCCCGGCTCCCGTTTCACCTGTTATAACGGAAAAGCCCGTTTCAAAACTGATATCCAGTTTTTCTATCAATGCGTAATTCTGAATGTATAGTGAACGTAACAAATTAATTAAAAATTAAAAATTAAAAATTGGGAGACAGGGTGGCTACCAAACGATCGATGATGTCTTGAGCTACTTCCGTTTTCGACTTCAAAGGATAGTCTGTACGACCTTTCCTGTCGATTATACTTATCTTATTAGTATCATGGCGGAAACCGGCTCCAGCATCATTCAACGAGTTGAGCACAATAAAATCGAAGTTCTTGCGTTCGAGCTTTCCTTCGGCATTCTGCTGCTCATTATTGGTTTCGAGCGCAAAGCCAACCAGACATTGTTGTTTTCTTTTTATAGCTCCTAAAGAGGCAGCAATATCTTGTGTTGCCCGAAGATGCAGGGTCAGTTCTTCTTCTTTTTCCCGCTTAATCTTCTTATCGGCTACCGTTTCCGGACGATAGTCTGCTACTGCCGCACAGAGAATCCCTGCATCAGCATCTGGAAAATGAGCCTGTGCCGCTTCGTACATCTCCCCGGCAGATTCGACATCGACACGGATAATACCAGAATGTTGCGTTTTGAGTTGGACAGGACCTGTTATCAAGGTCACCTGTGCTCCGCGACGGGCACATTCTTCTGCTAACGCAAATCCCATCTTTCCGGACGAATAATTGCCTATGAAGCGCACCGGATCAATCTTTTCGTAAGTCGGTCCGGCGGTAATCATCACTTTCTTTCCGGATAGTTCGTCACTCGAAGCAAAAAATTCATCTAATACTCGGATGATATTCTCCGGCTCTTCCATTCGCCCCTTCCCTACCAGATGGCTGGCTAGTTCTCCTGTCCCCGGCTCGATAATATGATTACCGTAGGAACGCAGAATATCCAGATTTTTCTGGGTGGCAGGATGAGCAAACATATCGAGGTCCATTGCCGGAGCAACAAACACGGGAGCTTTTGCTGAAAGATAAGTGGTTATCAACATATTGTCGGCTATTCCGTGGGCCATTTTACCGATAGTGGAGGCAGTGGCCGGAGCAATCAAGACAGCATCTGCCCACAAGCCAAGATCGACGTGACTGTTCCATGTTCCGTCACGCTGGGCAAAAAACTCACTGATGACCGGTTTACTGGTCAACGCCGAAAGAGTGATCGGAGTAATAAATTCTTTTCCCGCCGGAGTAATTACAACTTGCACTTCCGCTCCTTGTTTTATCAGTCCGCGAATGATATAGCACGCCTTATACGCGGCAATACTGCCGGTAATTCCAAGAATTATTTTCTTTCCTTTTAGCATTATTTTGTAATCAAATTACTCATTTCACGCAAGCGGATTTTTGTCAATACCGCCTTGGTGTTCAGCGTGAAATCACTATTCAAAATCCAACTGTAATATCCGGGATCTTTCTTCAATACCTCGGCTACAGACATTCCCTTATATTTTCCGAAGTTGAACACTTCTACTCCATTATCATCGTACACCATACGTCCGGCAAAATCGACATTCTTGCTGAAACTTGAATAATCAGCCAGGAACGCAATATCATTCTGAAGATCGGAGTATCGGTCTAACTGCGCTTTCAGCACCTCGTAAGTGGCTCGTGTATCTGCTTCGGCAGTGTGCGCGTCTTCCAGATTTTTGTCGCAATAAAACTTGTAGGCAGCAGACAGGGTGCGTTGTTCCATTTTATGAAAGATGACCTGTACATCTACAAATTTGCGTTTTGTCATATCAATATCCACTCCGGCACGAAGAAATTCTTCGGCAAGAACAGGAATATCAAAACGGTTGGAATTAAATCCTGCCAAATCGCAACCTTCAATGTCCCTGGCTATGTTTTTTGCCACTTCTTTGAAAGTGGGACAATCTACTACATCGGCATCATAAATGCCATGTATCGCAGAGGATGCTTCCGGGATATGCATTTCAGGATTGATACGTAATGTTTTTGCTTCTTCATTTCCATTCGGATATACTTTCAGATAGCAGATTTCAACAATCCGGTCTGTGTTGATATTGGTTCCTGTTGTTTCTAAATCAAAGAAAACAATGGGGTTTTTCAGGTTTAATTTCATTTCTGTTTATTTTATTGGGTCACCACAGAGGACGCAGAGGACACAGAGGGTTATTTAATAAATATTCAAATTTATCCTCTGTGTCCTCTGCGTCCTCTGTGATGAATTAGCATTAATCATTTAGCATCATCGGCATCAGCAGCATCAGCAGGTCTTCGTTTTCTTCCTGCTCTACCGGGATGATTACTCCGGCACGTGAAGGATCTGCAAGTTCGATGACTACTTCGTCTGCTGAAATATTGTTCAGTATGTCGATGAGGAATGTCGATTTGAAACCGATGCTCATTGCAGCACCTGCATACTGGCAAACTTGTGTTTCTTCAGCAGAAGTAGAGAAATCAATATCTTGCGCGGAAATCACAATCTGGTTTTCCTGCATACGGAGTTTAATCAAACTGCTGGCTTGTGACGAGAAGATAGACACACGACGCAAAGCTCCTACCAGTTGTTGACGGTCTACAGTTACTTTGTGCGGATTATTTTGCGGAATTACCGAGTTGTAGTTTGGGTAACGTCCTTCAATCAAGCGGCAAACCATCCGGTAGCTTTCGAGCATGAAAACAGCGTTGCGTTCGTCAAATTCGATGGTCACTGTACCTTGTTCTTTCGGCAAAAGATTTTTAAGCAATGTAGCCGGTTTCTTCGGAAGAATGAAGGCTGCACGCTCGTTGCCTTTGGCTGCCAATGTCTTGCAACGCACCAGTTTATGACCATCCGAAGCAACCATTGTAATGTCTTCTGTTGTAATATCGAAATAAATACCGTTCATCACCGGACGAAGCTCATCATCGGCAGTAGCAAACACCGAACGGTTGATACCTCCCAAAAGTACGCTTGCTTCCATTTCTACGCGGACAGCATTATCACCCAGCGTAGCCGATTGCGGGAATTCATCCGCATTCTGCCCCATCAGGCTGTATTTTCCGTTCTGGTACTGCACTGTTATTTCATAATTATCCGGATTGATTTCGAATGTGAGTGGTTGTTCCGGAATTTCTTTCAGTGCGTCAAGCAATGTTTTCGCTACTACGGCAAAACGCCCGTTTGTATCGCTTTCATTCACTTCTACGGTAGTCACCATCGTTGTTTCACTGTCGGATACAGTCACAGACAATGTTCCGTCTTCCAATTCGAAGAGGAAACAATCGAGAATTGGCAGCGCATTTTTTGAATTAATAACACGGCTGATGGCCTGTAAATGGCTGGAAAGAGCAGTACTTGAAACGATAAATTTCATATATTTTCGTGTATTTAAGTTTTAAATGTTCTATCGCACAAAGTTACGAAAAAAGATTTGGGCTGCCCAATAAAACAAAAGAAAAAAACAGGTATTGTGCGAGGGATATTACTAAAAAATTGTAACTTCGCCGCAGAATTTAAAATTATCGCAATGGAATTTACAGGAAAAATCATCGCTATCCTCCAGCCCAAAGGAGGAGTTTCAAAAGCTACCGGCAACGAGTGGAAAGCGCAAGAGTTTGTTATCGAAAGTCACGACCAATATCCACGCAAAATGTGCTTCGAAGTATTTGGGGCAGATAAAATAGATCAGTTCAACATTCAAATGGGCGAAGAACTGACTGTTTCATTCGACATTGACTCTAACCAATGGCAAGACCGCTGGTTTAATAGAATCCGTGCATGGAAAGTAGAACGTGTCAGCACTGGCGCCCCAATGGCCACAGGTGGCTCTGTTCCTCCTGCTGCTCCGTCGGCTATGCCGGAATTTACTCCGGGCGACGCAAAAGACGATCTGCCATTCTAAACCGAAAGTCATTCGTTCGACGAATAAGCATAAAAAACTCCCGATGGGATTAAATTCCATCGGGAGTTTTTTATACCCTTTTCTTCCCTCAAGAAAAACAAATCTTTGTCTTCTTTTTCATCTTCAGAAGAAGAAGTTTTTTATTTATTCCTTTGTTTATAATGGGGGATGAATTTTTCTGCATATTTTACAGATTCAAATATTAAATAGCGTCTTGAAAATGTATGGAGAAAGCAGACAAACGATGATTTTTTATTCTGATTTATATTTCAAAACAATATTAGGATATATCACTCCGTCTGTACAGACAAACTGAACAAAGAGGGTAAAATTATGGAAGAAATCAGCGTTACGCAGAAAGAAATCCGGTACAAAACGAACGTGATTTTCTGATTGCTGAAATATGTGGTCGAAATCCACCATCAACATAAAATGGTATGAATCGGACAAATGATCCATGCTTGTCTGATAGGCCATCGCTCCATTGAGTACCTCACCTTTATCCAGTTGGCGAATATAATGCGACAGAGCATCCGCATCAGGAGCGAGCAACAAGCGCCCGCCATAGAATACCGCATATACATCCAAAGTTGGTTCCGCAAAACTGGTTAGTTGTTCAAACAATGTCGTTTGAGGCAACCGATAGACAAGATATGCCTTATTTACAGTATAACAATAAGTTATACGGGGAATTTTTCTTCCTTCATCCGTCGGAGCGGCATTAACAAGAGCACGAAGCATTCGCTCGGCTTCGGCAACATCTGCCACAGCCAGGCTCAAGACTGCCGCTGCACTCTGTAAGGTATCTTCACGCTGAAAAAGACAGGCAACCAAATCCTGCCCGGCATTTTCCATCAAATAACGCGAAAACTCTTTATCTATATTTTGCACTTCGCTCGTACGGGAAACCACACCCTGCCCCTGCGCATTTCCATAAGAAAGCAGAGACGCCCAGTCCGTAATCCCCTGCCTGCTAAAACAGAAAGCTGTAGACGGCAATACCTCACCCGGAAATCCTTTTACGGATTGCTGCTGACGGAGCTGGTTTATAAACGCAAAACAAGAGTCTGCATCGTGAGTGATGCCGGAGAAATAGATGAAATCATCTTTCATCTTCATGTCAAATTCTGTCCATCCCATCATCCCTTGCATACGGGTATAGATGGTAGCGATTGCCGCACTTTTTTTCGGAGCACGCATGCCTGCAAAGGCAGAATCATCAGCCAATGATTTTCCACTTTTATATGCATCAATAACGTTTTCAATCAGTTTTTTCTGAAAACTCAATGCCATAAAATCAGATGTCAAATAACAGGCAAGGAAATCACCGTCCGCCATCGGATAAATGACAATTTCTTCTCCTTTGTAAACAAATGTTTTCGGCGGATAAAGTGAGGATATATATTTACGCACAAATCTGTTTACGAGTTCTTTATCTCCATTCCCTAATCTGCAATAAAGTACTTGATTACGTTCGTTATCCGGCTCGTGGAAACTAATCAGCATTTGATTCATTTGCCGGCTCAAACCGTGGGGAGTATCTTCTGAAAGGGCGTAAAGGCTCTGTTTCAGATAAGAAAAGAGTTTGGATACATAAAGATATTGCTGATTTTTACTACAAGTCAGATCATCTACTTCCGCTACAAATTCGAGCACATCATCAGTAACGAATACTGCTGAAGTTGTGGAGGGCACCAGTTCATAAAGATTAAAATCTTTCTGCCCTTCGGCTGCCGACAGCCTAAAAAAAGAGTACAATGCGAAACCTGAGCACAAAAGTACAACAGAAGACGTGATCGCTATTTTCACTATCGTACGAAGTTTCATAATATTCGCTGTTTATCGGCTAGGTGCAAAAATAATAATTTCTACAAAGAAAACAAAACTTTTGCTAAAAATTTCACCAATAATCAAAGATAGATATCCAATCCGTCAAACGCCAGGTGAATATTTTCCGGAAGGCCCTTTTCAACCTCCGCATGCAAGCCTATATCATGACTCATATGTATAAAGTATGTCTTCTTTGCCTGAATACGCCGTGCCACCGCCAATGCTTCTTCCAAATTTTGGTGAGTAGGATGCGAGGCGATGCGAAGTGCATTCACTACCAAAACATCTATTCCTGCCAATTGTTCATAAGATTCTTCGGGCATGATCAGCATATCAGTGATATAACCCAACTGCCCGATACGATATCCCAGAATCGGCAGTCGGCCATGCATCACACGCAGAGGAAGCACTTCCGTGTGGTTTATAGAAAAGGATTGCCCCACCGAAATTTCCTGCAAAGGAATATCAGGAACACCCGGATAACGATGATCAACAAAGCAATAGGGCATGCGCAAACGCAATCCTTGCGCTACATAATCTTCCGCATAAATAGGCACGGAACCGAACCGGCAAAACGGACGTAAATCGTCCAGTCCGCCTACATGGTCATAATGTTCGTGCGTAATGAGCACACCATCTATCCTCTCAAAAGGGAGATGCAATACCTGTGTCCGAAAATCGGGACCACAATCTATCAGAATCCGCGCGTCATCGGTCTCCACAATAGCAGATGCACGCAATCGATTATCTTTCGGATCGGAAGAAGTACAAACCGGACATGTACAGCCGATTTGAGGCACTCCCGTCGATGTTCCACTTCCTATAATTCTTACTTTCACTTATTAATTCTCAATTTATTAAGTTGACCTCCGGATGGATATCTATGCCGAACTTCTCACGAACAGAAGCCCGAACCGCATCTGAAAGTGCAATAATATCACTACCTTTTGCTCCGCCACGGTTCACCAGCACCAGTGCTTGTTTATCATGCACGGCAGCCGGTCCCAAGGCTTTTCCTTTCCAGCCGCATTGATCGATCATCCACCCTGCCGGAATCTTTACGCGACCGTCGGCCAGTTCATAATAGGGTATGCGGGGATATTCCTGTTGCAAAGCTTCCAGTTTTTCTTTCGGCACAATAGGGTTCATAAAGAAACTGCCGGCATTACCCAACACTTTCGGATCGGGCAGCTTACTCTCGCGGATATCAATAATCACTTTCCGGATAACAGACAGGGTCAACGACGGATATTTTTCAAGTTCCTGACGAATGGTGCCATAGTCTAACGTATAATGCTCTTCTTTACTTAGCCGGAAACGGACATAAGTAACAAAAGCCGACTTGTTTTCCGGACGTTTAAAGATGCTGTTGCGGTAGATATATCCACATTCCTCTACTGAATAAACATGTTCTTCAGCTCGAATGTTCACCGTTTCCACAGCCGTTATCAGGTCTTTCACCTCAACGCCATAGGCTCCGATATTTTGCACCGCACTCGCCCCCACCTCACCGGGAATCAGCGACAGGTTCTCCGCTCCATACCATCCATGCTCTACACAATAGGCTACAAAGTCATCCCATACTACCCCTGCTCCCACTCGCACTGATACAGAGTGAGCATCTTCTTCTGTCACTTCGATTCCTTCAATGCGGGAATGTAATATCAGCCCGTCGTAATCTTTGGTAAACAACAGGTTACTGCCGCCACCAATATGCAAAAAAGGTGTCGTAACGGCACCTTGCGCAATCAGTTTCTTCAGTTCTTCAACCGAAGTGTACTCTAAAAAACGAGCGGCATTGACATCGATGCCGAATGTATTGTAGGGTAAAAGAGAATACATATATTTTTAATTATAAGTTATATCGTTATTCGTTATAAGCCGACAAACACAGTTATATCATTGACAGCAAAGCTATTTATAGCGTATTACAACCTGTATCAAATGCTTGTATCTTCAAACTTATATAATTCCCATTCTCCGGCTTTGCGACGGAAATAGAGGATATTGGAAAAACCATTACCGATACCTTTCAATGCCAGGATTTTCGTTGGCGAATCATCGTCATTCCGCTGTCCGTAATTGATATTAGAAAGACGATCGGCAGGAAGTCCCGGTTTAAAAGCGAACCACTGATTAAGATCAAGGGTGGTCTCCAGAATAGAGAAATCATCATCCGGATCGGTGGTTACAAAAGCCAGAGGCTCACACACGCGCTTACTCTGAAAAAGACTATCTGCGGCAAAATGTCCGAAAAACTCTACAAAATTTTCATTATCACTTTGCTCAATGGAACGCAAATTAATTGCCTCCAGCATCCATGCACCTTTGATACGTTCAAAATAGTATCTTTTTACCATTCGTGTTTTCACGAACATCCACTCTACCTGCACGGAAGTGAGAGAGGTGTCTCCTACTAAATCCATATCTTCTTCTCTATCAAACAGAAGCGTATAGTAATGCTGTTTGGTAAACAAATCATCATGCTTCCAGTTACGCTCTTCGATATTCGATTTCTCATCTCCATTGTAGTAGGGCAACGGAAATTTCACGCGCTGGCGCTGTAACACGTCATCAGAAGCAAAATTGTAGATAAAATCATCGAAAGATTCATCCGCCTGTATAGGTTGCGGATCTTCCGGCGATTCACCACGGTGGATAGAATCGGCTATCTGCCGAATAGAATCCACTTCTTTAGTAATGGATGCGAAGGGGTCGATGTTTGTTTTCTTGTTTCCACAAGCGCCCAGTATACCGAGCAGCATGACCCCTGCAATTAGTTTTTTCATTATTTTAGTTTCTCTCTTAACTTTTCAAGCATATCCACCGTCATGCTTTCCAAATTGTAGGCCGGCTTCCATCCCCACTCTTCACGAGCGCAGGTGTCATCCAGGCTATCAGGCCAGCTATCGGCAATGCGCTGTTTCAAAGGATCTATGTCATAGATCATCTCAAACTGCGGTACATGCTTCTTGATAGCCTGATAAATCGTCTCCGGATCGAAACTCATAGAGGCGATATTGAAAGCATTGCGGTGTATCAATCTTGTCGGATCAGCTTCCATCAGTGTGATTGCTGCGTTCAGTGCATCCGGCATGTACATCATATCCATCAGAGTGCCTTGCTTAATGGGGCACACAAATTTTTCTCCTTTCACCGCCGAATAATAAATATCGACAGCATAATCGGTCGTACCTCCTCCCGGAGGGGTCACATTCGAAATAATGCCCGGAAAACGGACAGCACGGGTATCGACACCATATTTATTAAAATAGTAATCACTTAGCAACTCGGTCGTTACCTTAGTGACTCCATACATGGTACGCGGACGCTGAATAGTATCCTGCGGTGTTTTCGTATGAGGCGTACTAGCGCCAAACGAACCGATAGAACTCGGAGTAAACACTGCACATCCTTGTTCGCGTGCCACTTCCAGCACATTCCATAATCCATCGATACCTATTTTCCAAGCCAGCTTGGGTTTCGATTCGGCAACTACGGACAGTAGAGCAGCCAAATTATAAATTGTATCAATGTGATACTCTTTTACCACAGATGCAATCACCTCTCCATCCGTTACATCAGCAATTGCCGACGGTCCGGACTCCTTTAATTCCCCTTTAGGCTCTGCACCTGGGATATAACCTGCTACAACATTTGCATTTCCGTAACGTTTACGTAGCTCCATCGTTAGCTCCGACCCTATCTGTCCGGTAGCTCCAATAATCAAAATGTGTTTCATTTTTTCTTTTGACTTAGAATATCAAGCTTAAATAGTGCGCAAAGTAAGCACTTTTTTTTCAGATTTTAATCAAAAAGACATTGTTATTCCAAGAAAAATTGTGTCCTTTGCAATATAACTTAATCACCCAAACACTATGTACGGTAAAATGCAAGAATATCTCTGCCAAACATTGGCTGAAATCAAGGAAGCCGGACTTTATAAAGAAGAACGACTGATTGAAAGTGCGCAGCAAGCTGCCATCACTGTAAAAGGCAAGGAAGTGCTGAACTTCTGCGCAAATAATTACTTAGGATTATCCAATCACCCCCGATTGATTAAGGCTTCGCAGGAAATGATGAATAACCGTGGCTACGGAATGTCGTCTGTCCGCTTCATTTGTGGAACGCAAGATATACACAAAGAACTGGAAGCTGCCATCTCGGAGTATTTCCAGACGGAAGACACAATCTTGTATGCCGCTTGTTTCGACGCTAACGGCGGTGTATTCGAACCGCTTTTCTCTGAAGAGGATGCCATTATCTCGGATTCTCTGAACCATGCTTCTATCATTGACGGAGTACGTCTTTGCAAGGCAAAGCGTTACCGCTATGCCAACGCTGACATGAAGGACTTGGAAAGATGTCTGCAAGAAGCACAGGCACAACGTTTCCGCATTGTTGTGACGGACGGTGTGTTCTCTATGGACGGCAATGTAGCTCCAATGGATCAGATTTGCGATCTTGCCGAGAAATATGATGCGCTGGTAATGGTGGATGAGTCTCATTCTGCCGGTGTGGTAGGCGCCACAGGGCATGGAGTAAGCGAGTTGTATAAGACTCATGGACGGGTAGATATTTATACCGGAACTCTGGGAAAGGCTTTTGGCGGTGCACTGGGAGGTTTCACTACCGGTCGTAAAGAGATTATCGATTTACTTCGTCAACGCAGTCGCCCGTATCTGTTCTCGAATTCTTTGGCTCCAGGTATCATTGGTGCCAGTCTTGAAGTTTTCAAGATGCTGAAAGAGAGCAATGCATTGCATGATAAGCTCGTCGAGAATGTAAACTACTTCCGCGATAAGATGACGGCTGCCGGATTTGATATCAAACCGACACAAAGCGCTATCTGTGCCGTTATGTTGTATGACGCGAAGTTGTCCCAGATTTACGCTGCACGTATGCAGGAGGAAGGCATCTATGTGACAGGCTTCTATTATCCGGTAGTGCCGAAAGATCAGGCACGCATCCGTGTGCAAATTTCTGCAGGTCACGAAAAAGCACATCTTGATAAGTGTATCGCTGCCTTTATCAAGGTAGGCAAAGATCTTAATGTGCTGAAAGCGGAATAATTCCGGAGCAAGGTTTACTTGCAGAATCCATTTTTAGGCACGGATCACACGAATTACGCTGTTGCTTTATGCAAGCATATTTCTAAAAACCGTAAAATCCGTGTAATCCGTGCCTAAAAAATACTCTTTTATAAAATGACTTTTGAACCGCTACTTGACTATAAAAAAATAGATTATGGAAGAACTGACTCTCACTACTCCTGCCCTGCTTTTCTCGGCAGTTTCTTTGATATTATTGGCTTATACCAACCGTTTCTTATCTTATGCCCAACTTGTGCGCCAACTGCGTGACCGCTACATGGAGAACCCTTCGGATATCACCGAAGCGCAAATCGAGAATCTACGGAAACGATTGAATCTGACCCGTACGATGCAGGGACTAGGTATTGCAAGCCTTTTTCTCTGCGTAGTCAGTATGTTCCTGATCTATATCGGGCTGCAATTATTTTCTGCTTATGTATTCGGATTGGCATTGATTTTGCTGATAGCCTCTTTAGGCGTATCTTTCCGCGAAATACAGATTTCCACCCGTTCACTGGAGATTTACTTGGGAACGATGGAGAAAGGGAAAAATAAAAAATAAGATTAATGTATTTCCGTTGAAGTTTATCATTATCAAGATACCACCCGACAAGGAAGGATGACCGTAAAGCGGCTTCCCTTGCCTATTTCGGACTTGAGTTCGATCTTTCCACCCAGCTTCTCTATTATCACCTGACAAATAGAAAGTCCCAATCCTGCTCCCTGCGAGAATTCGTTTTGTTTGTAGAAACGGCTGAAAATCATTCGTTGTTCTTCTCGTGGAATCCCTCTTCCGGTATCTTCTACATAAATCTGTACTTTGCCTTCATCCGGCAGATAGTTATATCCTAACTTGATATATCCGGTTTCTGTAAACTTACCGGCGTTATTCAGGAAGTTTGTCAGCACTTGTATCAAACGTTCTCTGTCCACGTTGATTTCCAAAGGAGTATCATCCACTTCTTTCAGGAATTCCAGACGTGGGGCAATCAGCACTTGGTGTGTCATATAGACATCGTCAATCAACTCTTTCACCTTGCACTTCTTGAATGAGAAAGACATATATCCTGATTCGATACGGGAAAGTTCCAGGATATCATTAATCAGCTTGAGCAATAACTCACTGTTCTTATTAATAGTACTGATATACTCTTCGCGTTCTACGGAAGTCAATCCTTCTTCCAATGCCAGTATATTGGCAAAGCCTACGATTGAATTAAGTGGAGTACGTATCTCATGGCTCATATTTGCGAGGAATGATTGTTTCAATTCCGCCTTTTCAGCCAATAAGCGTGCAGCTTCCAACTCCTCTTCACGGTCTTTTATATCCTGCACATTCAGCAACAAACCTGCGGTTTTATATTCGCCTCCGGGTAGCTGTTTGGTGGTATAACGGAACTCCCACCACTGATAGCCTTTGCCGTCAAAGTTACAAAGCTCCTGCACAATTTTTTTATGAGCACTTTTCAGATTTCGCCAGTTGAACTTCACTCCCTCCCAATGATCGGGATGGATAAAACTCATGAATTCTTTATACGAAAGTTGTCTAGGATTTAGCCCTTGTGAACACCAGAATGCATCTTCAAAAACAAAACGACCGTTATCCAATCTCCAGGCATACGTCATTCCACCCTCAATGGCTAATGACAATGTTTCTTTTTCATCAGCCAATGCTATAAGAGCCTGTTTTTTCCTCATCTGTTCCCGAAGGTATAGCCACCAAAGAGAAGCAAAAAGTAAAATCAGGAAAAGAACAAATGAAACGACTAGGGCTCCCCACAAAAATGGGTATTCGTCTCTGAACGGAATATTGATAATACGATATTTAGCAGGAATACTTTCTTTACTCAAGCCTATTTGCGTCATTGTATTCCAATCTACAACATATTCTTTCTGGCTTTCAACAATAGGCATGTCCGACGGGATTGCGCCATGCAATATACGAACGGCAGCTTTCACCTCTTCTTCCACCTGAATAGGCAACGAAGTGATGTATCCGCCCAGCAATTTCTCACCAAATCCAAAAGCTTCATTGATGGCTGTCAGACTGGGACTGCCACAGATGCTTCCAATATTAATGGTGGTGTAATCACGTTTCAACTGAATGTAGCATTGATCGCGATAGCTTCTGTTCAACACCCACATAAAGGTAGCGTCCGAATGGTTTCTGGCATTACGTAAAGGAATAGCCATAAAACGAGTATAACCTTCTTCCTGCGTCAAACGTATCTGTTCTTCAGGAGAAAGTTCGGGGTTATCAATAAATCCGGTCACTTTATGACCTTTAAACTGTTCCTTTGCGTCTCTTCTGATTTGTTTATCGATATAAGTGGTATCGAGCATGGTAAACAACCGGACATGCTTACCGAAAAGTTCTTTTGCCACACTGATATTCTCATTAAAGGCGATTTTATCATGGAAACCCGTCACATTAGGATGGCGTTTCAACAATCCCCAATTCGGGTAATTGACACCACCAAATACCACAGGTACTTCTTTGCCCAACTGAACCCCACATTTCATCAATGAATAGGTAGCTTGATCTTCATTCACCAGAATCACTTCCGGTCGCCAGTCTTTCGAAACGGAATCAACCAGGAAGCGCATTCGCTCCAACTCCGGTTCTTCCCAATAAGACTCACAATCTAAATAAACGGTACGAATATCAGCATCTATTTTTTCTTTCTCAAATTGCTCGGCTATCATCCGGTTAAATTCCGGATAAGCTGTGTAAGTCTCCTCATAAGAGTGGATAACTAGAATACGTCGTTCTTCTTTTTGAGAACAACTACTCACCCCAAAAAGGAGCAATAAAAATATAGGGAGCAATCTGAAAATTCCTCTATTCACATCATTCATTTATAATAATCGGGATTAATTTCTCTCTGACTCGTAATACAAAGGTAGTTTATTTTCGAACATAAGCCAAATAAGTGAAAAAAAAGAAGCTGTCTGAACAGAAATTCAGGCAGCTTCTATCTATATAAAGAACTATTTTTTCAGAGTAGCATCATTAACGCTGTCCCAATTGTGAATCTACGAAGAAAATTCCGGTATCACCGGCTTTCTTGACTTTATCAACAATGCCTTGCGCTGTAGCTTCTTCTTCTACTTGTTCACGAACAAATCCCCACAAGAAATCCTGTGTTGCTTTATCCTTTTCAGCAGCTGCTACGTCTACCAGCTTGTCCACCAATTGAGAAACATGACATTCATGTTTGTAAACGTGTTCAAAAACTTCGAGTGGTGTACCCCATCCGTTAGGAACAACATCTATTTTATCCACTTTAGCAGTTCCTCCACGTTTGATGATATAATCTGCCATTGCATAAGCATGTCCCATTTCTTCCTGGGATTGCTTTTTCATCCAATGAGCAAAACCGCTGAAACCTTCTTTCTCAAAATAGAAAGACATTGCTAAATACAGGTTAGCAGACCACATTTCAGCAGTAATCTGTTCGTTAATTGCATTCTGTAATTTTTCTGAAATCATAATCGTATTTTTTATTAAGTTGTTAATGTAGTTTCTTTTTGAACTCATTACAAAAATAACACGCTTTCAGTTAAAATTGTTCCATGCGCCCTCTATTTTTAAACTACATTCACATTTTGATTGTAGCGGTTCATTTTTCTACTTACACCAGTTCGTCAGAAGTATATCCTTTTGGCAGTTCACGGCAGTTGTATCCGGAAGCCATAATTTCGCCATAAGCACCGGCAGAGCGAAGAGCTATCAAGTCACCACGCTTCACTTTGTTCAAATCAATTGCTTTTCCGAAAACATCTGACGATTCACAGATCGGCCCTACTACATCGTATGCTTCCAACGGTTCTTCAGAAGTTATATTTTCCATTTTATGGAATGCCTGATACAAAGCCGGACGGATCAGATCGGTCATACCTGCATCAAGGATGGCAAATTTCTTCCGTGTTCCTTGTTTTACATAAAGGACCTTGGATATCAAAGAACCACACTGGCCTACAACAGCACGTCCCAGCTCAAAATGCAATGTCTGATAAGGACGCAATTTCAATTGTCCGGCATAGGTAGCAAAGTAATCTTTGAAATTCGGGATAGCCTGACGGTTGGGGTGTCCGTAATCAATACCCAAGCCACCACCTACGTTGATATGTTCTACCAGAATTCTCCGTGCTTCCAGTTTGTCCTGCAACTCATTGACACGATTGCAGAGGGCCACGAAATCACCCATATCCAGAATCTGCGAACCAATGTGAAAGTGAAGACCGATAAACTTTACGTTTTTCATCTCTTGTGCTACGTCTATCACCTTGTCCATGTCCTGCATACTGATACCGAATTTGTTTTCTGCCAAACCGGTAGTTATATTGGCATGTGTATGTGCACCGACATCGGGATTGATGCGGAAAGCAACATTGGCAATTTTATTTTGAGCAGCAGCCAATTCATTGATTACTTCCAGTTCGGGGATAGACTCGACATTGAAACAGAAGATGCCATACTCCAGTCCGAGATTGATTTCCCAGTCGGCTTTGCCAACTCCTGCGAAAACAACTTTATTGGCAGGGAATCCGGCACGAATAGCGGCACGGATTTCTCCGCCGCTCACACAGTCGGCTCCCATTCCGCTCTCACGGATAATGGTAAGTACTTTCGGGTTGGCATTGGCTTTAACAGCGTAATGCACTGAATAATTAGGATATTTGGCAACCTCATGGTTAATAGCCGACAATGTATCACGCAGCACTTTGGTATCGTAATAATAGAAAGGTGTCTGCAAAGTACGGAATTTATCGATTGGAAATATTCCCTTCATAATTCGAAAAACTTGTTTAGTTGGTTAAAAAAGAGCGCTTTTATCAGTTCGGTAAAAGCGCTCGTGTTATTTGTGGATTTATTTGTCGTTGAAAAGCATATCGCTCAACGACTGTAAAGCTACTTTCTTATCGCATTCCCGAATGAGGAAGGAGATATTGTAGTTACTTCCTCCGAACGAGATCATTCGCACCGGTATATTCCGCATCGCATCAAGTGCTTTCGCTTCAAAACCGACATTTTCCCATTCAAGGTCACCTACAACGCAGATGATACACATATCTTTATCAACGGTTACTGTTCCGTATTTTTTCAGATCGTCCAGAATCTCGTTAAGATGCTTCGTGTTATCGATTGTTACAGATACACCCACCTCTGAAGTACAGATCATATCGATAGATGTCTGATAGCTTTCGAAGATTTCGAATACCTTACGCAGGAAACCGTGAGCCAATAACATACGGCTGGATTTGATCTTGATAGCAGTAATGTTTTCTTTTGCGGCTACTGCCTTGATTTTACCTTTTTCCGTATCGTTGGAAATCAGCGTGCCCGGAGCATCCGGATCCATTGTATTCAACAGACGAACAGGGATATTGGCATATTTAGCGGGCTGGATACAGGTAGGGTGCAGGATTTTTGCACCGAAGTAAGCCAACTCGGCTGCTTCTTCAAAGTGAAGCTGACGTACCGGAGCGGTCTTGTCAACAATACGCGGGTCGTTATTGTGCATACCGTCGATATCTGTCCAAATCTGGATTTCGGAAGCGTTTACTGCGGCTCCAATCAGAGAAGCTGTGTAGTCACTACCACCACGTTGCAGATTGTCTATCTCACCGTAAGCATTGCGACAGATGAAACCTTGTGTAATGTAGATTTCTGCATCCGGATAGAGTTCGAGCTGTGCGCGCAACTTATCCTTAATATATACAGGATCCGGTTCTGCGTTCTTGTCAGTACGCATGAATTCCAAAGCCGGAAGCAACACAGACTTCACACCACATTCCTGCAGGTAGAAGTTTACCATCGCCGTAGAAATAAGCTCCCCCTGTGCCAAAACCACTTTCTCTTCGAACAAAGTGAAAAGGTCTTTAGTATAGGAGCGGATGTAGTCGAAGTGGGATTTGACAACTTCAAGACCTTTCTGTTTATATTCCTGGGTTGCAAAAAGCTCATCAATGTGCTGTTTATATTTCATTTCCAGCTTATTGATAATCTCGTTGGCACCCTCCGGATTCTTCTTATACAGATAGTCCGAAATTTCCACCAATGTGTTTGTTGTTCCTGACATAGCAGAAAGAACAACAATCTTTTGTTCACCATCGGTAATCAATTTGGCTACTTCCTTCATGCGCTGAGCAGAACCTACGGAAGTTCCTCCAAACTTTAAAACTTTCATTTTCGTTACTGTTTTAGTTATCTATATTTAAATCTATTTCTATTGTTCTCTGTCTGGGCATGTATTCGGCTGTCACATCTACAATCTGATGGTCGGCACAACGATATACCCTGCCCGGATACTCTTTTAGCAATTGCAGATTGTGCGTTGTCATCACTACGGATGAGCCGGATTCACAGATATTGCGCAACAATTCAACAATGGCTTTACCTGTCTCTACATCCAAATTTCCGGTGGGTTCATCCGCCAGAATAATAGCGGGAGAATTGAGTACGGCACGTGCAATCACAATGCGTTGTTGCTCTCCACCGGAAAGCTCGTTCGGGAGCTTATAACCTTTGTTGGACATTCCCACCAATTGAAGCACTTCTTCAATGCGGTCTTGGATTTCCTGTTTGTTTTTCCAGCCTGTGGCACGAAGCACAAATTCCAGATTATTATATACAGTTCGGTCTGTGAGCAACTGAAAATCCTGAAAGACAATGCCTAATTTCCGGCGCAATTGCGGGATATGTTTACGTTTGATAGAACGCATGTTATAACCCAACACTTCCGCTTCACCGTCAATTACGTCCAGTTCGCCATACAAGGTCTTGAGCAAACTCGTTTTTCCCGAGCCTACTTTTCCGATCAAATAGACGAACTCTCCTTTGTGCAATTCCAGATTTACGTCGCTTAGCACACAGAGTTCCTGTTGATGGATTTCTACGTTCTTATATTGAATCAACGCCTCGTCATCCATACTGGCTCCTGTTTTAATTTTTAATTATTAAATTTTAATTGTTTAGTGCTTCTTCCATGTACTGCTGTGTCTTTCCTGCAATTCACGTGCAAGGTCTTCGAGACGATAGCCTTTTGAAGTAAGCAATACAATCATGTGATAAATAAGGTCGGCTCCTTCGTAGATCAAACGTTCGTCAGTACCGTTTGTTGCTTCAATTACTGTTTCTACAGCTTCTTCACCTACTTTTTGAGCTATCTTATTGATTCCCGACTGAAACAGACTGGTAGTATAAGACCCTTCAGGCATTTCTTCATGACGTTTGTCTATGAAATCTTGCAATACTTTCAGGAACATAACCGGTTCTTCGTTTTTCTCACCCCAACAAGTATCTGTACCTATGTGGCACACGGGGCCTACCGGATCTACCTGAATCAATAGTGTATCATTGTCGCAATCGGCCTTTATAGATACAACATGAAGGAAGTTACCGCTTTCTTCGCCTTTTGTCCACAAACGGTTCTTGGTACGGCTAAAAAATGTCACCTTTCCGGTTTCTACCGTTTTATCATAAGCTTCTTTATTCATGAAACCCAGCATCAAGACTTTACGTGTCTCGTTGTCCTGTATGATAGCCGGAACAAGTCCGTTCATTTTATCGAAATCCAATTCCATTTTTATATAAGTTCTAATTACTATTTCAAATTACAATTACGCTCTCTTCGCCTACGGAGTTTTTTGCAGATATCTCATTCTATTTATCTAAATATATTATCCATCTGCATGAAAACCCGGCCGAGGTGCCTCCCTCCTGATGGCAATTCCTTCACCGCAGCCTAAAGGCTAATTTTTACTACGCAGCAATTACCTGATAGTAATTCCTTCGCCGCAAAGATACGATTTTAATTCGGGAATTTTAATTTCTCCGAAGTGAAAAACGCTGGCAGCCAATGCAGCATCCGCCTTTCCTTGTAAAAAGACATCGCGGAAGTGCTCTTTACACCCCGCACCTCCCGAAGCAATGATAGGAATGGAAAGCTGATCCGCCAAAGCGGCAAGTGCATCATTTGCATAACCGGCCTTTACACCATCGTGATTCATGCTTGTGAAGAGAATCTCTCCTGCTCCGCGTTCCTGAGCTTCTTTTGTCCACTCAAACAAGTCTTTATCCGTTTCGATACGTCCTCCATTCAAGTAACATTTCCAACCATTTTCGGTTTGTTTGGCATCTACTGCCAACACACAAACCTGCGAACCGAAATTCTTTGCAATCTCGTCAATCAATTGAGGATTACGGATAGCGGAAGAATTGATAGAGATCTTATCCGCCCCTGCATTCAACAGGCGGTCTACATCACTTAATTCGTTGATGCCGCCACCTACGGTAAATGGGATATTGATATTAGCAGCAATCCGTTTTACCAATTCCGTAAAAGTCTTACGTCCTTCATGACTTGCGGTGATATCCAGAAAAACAAGTTCATCTGCTCCTTGTTCACTGTAAGCACGGCCTAACTCTACCGGATCACCAGCTTGGCGCAAATTGACAAAATTCGTTCCTTTCACAGTTTGTCCGTCTTTTATATCCAGACAAGGTACTATTCTTTTTGCTAACACAATCCTATTTTATTTATTGTTCAACAATTTATAATCTATATTCCTAAAGCTTGATTCTTTATTTCCTCTTATAACAATAAGGTAGCCATTTATAATATAAAATATAAACAGCCATTTCATTCTGGTACACTAATTATAAAAAGATTCTCAAATCTTTTAAGGTAATATGTCCTTCATATAATGCCTTACCGAAAATAACTCCGGGAACACCAGCTTCATCCAAAGCAACAATATCATCCACCTTACTCACCCCACCACTAGCCATCAGATAGAGATCGGGAAATTTTGCCAGCATCTCCTTATATAAATCAATCGAAGGACCACCCAACATTCCGTCACAGCTAATATCCGTACAGATTACTTTTCGTATACCTTTATCTATATAATTTTCAAGAAATGGAAAAAGTTCACAGGCACTTTCGTCTTTCCAACCATTGACAGCTATCTTATGATCTTTCACATCTGCCCCCAGAATGATTTTCTCACTGCCATATACTTCCAGCCAATGACAGAACAATTCCGGATCTTTCACCGCAATACTTCCACCTGTAACCATCTGCGCTCCACTTTCAAAAGCTATTTTCAAATCTTCATCACTCTTTACTCCACCACCAAAATCGATAACAAGAGAAGTGTGTACAGCAATCCGTTCCAACACCCGATAATTGACTACATGATGAGAAGCGGCACCGTCCAAGTCTACCACGTGAAGCCTGCGAACACCGTTCGCTTCAAACTCCTTGGCAACTTCCACCGGATTTTCATTATACACCTTTTTACTATCGTAATCTCCCTGGGAAAGGCGTACGCACTTTCCGTCAATAATATCAATGGCTGGAATAATTTCTATCATCTATTATTTATTTGCTAAAAGTTTATTATAAACGATGAACGAGTTTATTATAAACTATGATGGAGTTTATTATAAACGGCAACATAGTTTATTATAGATTCAAAAAGTTCGTCAGAATTTTCTCTCCCGTCTTGCCGCTTTTCTCCGGATGAAACTGGGTAGCATAAAAATTATCTTTATGCAAAGCAGCACTAAACGGATGAATATAATCAGTTGTAGCAGCAGTAAAGTCACAAGTAGGCACATAAAAACTATGCACGAAGTAGACAAATTCTTCGTCGGTGAATCCTTCAAAGAGTTTGCTGTTCGTTTCCCCAATTGTGTTCCAACCCATGTGCGGAACTTTATCTTCATGCTTCTGTGGAACAAAACGTTTCACGTCCACATCAAAGATATTCAAACAATCGACCTCTCCTTCTTCAGAATACCGACACATCAACTGCATACCGAGACAAATTCCAAATACAGGCTGACGGAGATTTTTTATCAGTTCGTCCATTCCCGTTGCTTTCAAGTGGTTCATGGTAGTTTCCGCCTCTCCCACTCCGGGGAAAATAACTTTATCTGCTGATTGGAGTTCTTCTTTATCAGCAGTAATCACCGCTTCCACACCCAACCGCTTTAAAGCATAATCCACAGAACGAATATTGCCGGCATTGTATTTTACAACTGCTACTTTCATCAGCTAAATATTACTGTTTTATTTTTATAAGCCAAAACTTTACGTTCGATGTGCTTCTGCACTGCACGCGAAAGAACGATTTTTTCCAAATCTTTTCCCTTATTTACAAGGTCCTCAATAGCGTCTTTATGAGTAATGCGTACTACATCCTGTTCAATAATCGGTCCGGCATCCAGTTCTGACGTTACATAATGACTAGTTGCACCAATAATTTTCACACCTCTCTGGAAAGCCGCATGATAAGGCTTCGCCCCTACAAACGCAGGAAGGAAAGAATGGTGAATATTGATAATCTTATTCGGATAAGCATTAATCATCTGCTCGGAAATTACTTGCATATAGCGTGCCAATACAATAAATGTAATCTTATGTTTGGCAAGCAGTTCCATCTCCTTACGCTCCTGTTCTTCTTTTGTCTCCTTTGTGATAGGAAACAGATAGAAAGGAATTCCAAACCGCTCTGCTACGTGCTGCAAATCCGGATGGTTGCTTATAATAAGAGGTATTTCTACATTCCATTCTCCGGCTGTATACCGTGCTAACATATCGAAAAGACAGTGTGACAGCTTAGAAACGAAAATAGCCATACGTGGTTTTACATCAGAGAAATAAAGACGAAAATCCATTTCATATTTTTGCCCGTAGAGAGTTCTGAAATAATCTTCAATTTTCTCCTGCGGAACCAGAAAGTCTTTCAGTTCCCATTCAATACGCATGAAGAATATGTTCTCTACATGATCTACATATTGATCCAGATAGATAATATTTCCTTTGTTTACCGTAATAAAGTCTGTCACCTCTGCAAGGATTCCCGGTTTGTCGGGACAGTGCAATAACAGTTTGGCTGTTGTCATCATTCTTTTTACTAATTAACGATTCTAGGCGGATTATTTTCCACCTTTCTTATTTTAGTCCGCAAAAATAACGATTTATTGCAAAATTACGAATTATTCAAGCAGAAAGTTGATATAAAAACGGTGATTTCTTACAGATAGAAAGATATCGAGAGTTATTTTCTATGAATAGAATGACAAACTTCAGGATAGTGACGCTATTGACTTCAGATAGTGACGCTATCCTATCGTGATGGCGTCACTATAACAACCGGATAGCGTCACTATCCGAAGAGAAAAAAAAACAATATTTATTTCATTACAAAAGTACTCAAAATGAGACACTAAGCGTTTTTCTCGTTTTTTCTTGAAAAAAACTTTTCTCAAAACGCTTGCAGATTTACAAAAAACAACTACCTTTGCACCCGCAATCGAGAGAGATGCAGATTAACAAAATGAAATTCTGGTGCGTTAGTTCAGTTGGTTAGAATACATGCCTGTCACGCATGGGGTCACGGGTTCGAGTCCCGTACGCACCGCTTCTTCAATAGAGAGGCAGAAAGAAATAAAAAGAGTTAGTCCAAATAAAATTTGGTGCGTTAGTTCAGTTGGTTAGAATACATGCCTGTCACGCATGGGGTCACGGGTTCGAGTCCCGTACGCACCGCAAAAGCAAATAGCAAATGAAAGAAAAGCTCTGAAATTCAAGGATTTCAGAGCTTTTTCTTTTTCTCCACTTCGGCAAAAAATAGTAGTTTTAGGCAGTTCTCACGTGGCTTATTCGTGGGACTTTTTGAAAGCCGTTTTTGCTCCCACGAATTGACGCATTTGTCTTTGATTGTCAGCTTTTTGCGTAGCTGGTTTTTGAGTGTAGCAAACTAATTTTGTACCACTTAAAAAAACAAAGAATTATGGGAGCAGTGAAAAGAAACACACTAAGCGTATTGTTTATCATCAAGAAAGCGAAACTTCTGAAAAACGGTGAAGCTCCTGTCTGTATGCGCATCACCGTAAACAAGCGAGTAGCCGAAGTTATGATTAAACGGAGTATTCCAGTAGATTTATGGAATCAGAAAAAGGAATGTTCCAAAGGAAAAGACCGGGTAGCCATCGAACTGAACCACTATATCAATACGGTTCGTGCCAAAGTATTGCAGATACACCGTGAATTGGAGATAGACAACAAACCGATAACAGCCGATATTATAAAGGATTGTTTCTACGGACGGGACAAGGTACAGCGCACCTTGCTGGAAGTGTATGCAGAGCATAACGAAAAATGTCGTGCCCTGATTGGCAAAGAATATACGGAAAGCACAGTTACCAAGTTTGATACTTCAATAAACCGCTTGAAAGAATATATCCGTAGTTGCTACCACCGTGATGATATAATGCTGGCAGAACTGGATGGGCAATTTATTCGTGATTTTGATTTTTGGCTGAAAACGGATAAGCATTGCCAAAATAATTCCGCATTGAAGCATTTGAAGAACTTGAAAAAAGTTGTTCGTATTGCTTTGGCTAACGACTGGATAAAGAAAGACCCGTTTTACGGCATCCACTTCAAGCAGGAAGAAGTTAATGTAGAGTTCCTTTCACGTGAAGAATTGGATGTTTTGATGAACAAAGAATTTACTATCAAACGTTTGGAGCAGGTAAGGGATATTTTTGTCTTTTGCTGTTTTACCGCACTTGCTTTCGTTGATGTGCAGCAGTTAAGCCGTGAGCACCTGATAAAAGACAATAACGGTGCTTTGTGGATACGCAAGGCACGGCAGAAAACCAATCAGATGTGCAACATTCCCGTTTTATCCATTCCCCAAAGGATATTGGGGAAATATGAAGATAATGCAGAGTGTATAAAGAAAGGTGTGCTTTTACCCGTAATCAGTAATCAGCGCATGAATGCCTACTTAAAAGAAATCGCTGATTTATGCGGCATTACCAAACGCTTAACTACACATGTTGCCCGGCATACTGCGGCTACCGTTGTTTTTCTCGCCAATGATGTGTCAATGGAAAATGTCTCTAAGATTTTGGGACATTCCAATATCAGAATGACACAGCATTATGCAAAAGTTTTAGATAGCTCTATTATGCGTGATATGTTGAATGTGGAGAAGAATTTTAAATAGAAAAAGAATTATGCTTGCTTTATTCTTTGACGATACATAGTTAGTCCTTTTATCTTTAAGAATGCTTGTTCATTGTTTTGAATGTCCGCCTTGATTCGCTTTATTCTTTTATTATATGATTGTGGTATTTTAAGTTTATTGTTTTGACATATTACACCAGTAACTATTGGATTTTTTGTTTTATAAAAAGTTTTAGAATGACTAATTTTATATCCTGAAGTAGTTATAATAGATAATATTTCAGGGATTTTTTTATGGAAATCTATAGAAGAAGACATTGTTATATCATCAACAAATATTGAAAATTTAATATTATTCTCTTTTGCTAATGCCTGTATTCTATCGCCAACAGGCTTGAATACCAAATTAGCTATTAATGTTGATGTTGGAACACCTTGTGGAACTTGATAATTATGTGTAGTAAGTTTAGTTAAAGTTCTTGCAATTTCAGGGGTGCATCCTAATTTTAAAAACATATAAAACACCATTTTATGATTAATGGAAGGAAAAAAGGATTTCAAGTCTGTAGTAAATACATATTTATTACCTTGATGATATTTAGCGTTAAGAATATTATCCTTCTTAGGAATACCTCCAAAAAAATAATTAGGAAGAGTTGTTTTTGAAAGTAAATAGTTATACAATCTTTTTTGTATAACTTTCAAATCTTTATTAGTGGAGTTAATTGTGCGTTTTTTTATTGTTCCATCAGAATTATATAAAGGTTCATTGGTGTCTTTATTTAATTTAGGCTTTTCCCATGTAGAGTAATATTTATCTATATTCTCTATAATGGAATCCAATTGTTGACGAGAAACTTTTAGTATATATAGCAAATGCTTTTCGGTTGTAATCATCCTACTAAAATGTATAAAAGAAATTAGAGAGCCGATAGAATATCAAAAACGGTTTTCAAAAAACTGTATATTTTTGAAATAACTGGAATTACCTTAAACAAACTTTTAAAAAGTAGATATAAGGTGCTTCCACATTTTTGAATAGACTTTAATAGTTGAGAAAACTCATCTATTTTTTTTGTCATTCTTCCTATCTTCGAAGAGCAATGGGAGGTTTTTATTTTTCCTCCTTTTGAAGGTATAACCTTTTTCATGATATATAATATTAAATGATTATATGGCAATATCGCCATGTCCTCAATCAATATTACTAATAACCAATAATACTATATACATTACCTTCTTTTGCTCTCTATTTTCATGTCCTAACAGACGTAGAGACGATTTACAAGTGGGGAATCCCTATATAGAATGCCAACAAACTATAAATGGATAAATCGCTATCTCTGATGTTTATCATTAATATAGATGAACACAGATGCTCGTCCCATAAAACCATATTGGTGTGATAAATCACTTTAATTTTGTAGTACTATTGGTTAAATTGTACCTTCTTCTACATTCTTTCAAAGAACGAATACTTTGCAAAAGTATAGAATAAAATAGTATTACCAAAGAAAAATGCTATGTAATTTTCCCAAGCTGAATAAAATATTAACAAAGGTAAGCTCCGTATTCCGTCCGTTCAAGTCCAAGCCCTACGGGTTTGAAAGAAAATCTCCACACCTCACGATGTTCGGGTAGTATTTTCTTCCAAAGACTTGCACAGACGGAATACTACACTAATAAAGTTAATGTTCTTAGTCAGTTTCGGAAAAAAATGTGTTTTTTTAAGGATGGTAGGTTATTCCTGCCGTTCCTTGTTGTAGTAGGTCTGCAAGAGCCTTTCTATATCGCTTTGACGGTAGATTATTTTGCCTTTTATCTGAATGTAAGGGATAACGCCCGTATCTCTCCATTCTTGCAGCGTGCGGATGCTTACTTTCAGCCATTTGGCTGCATCCCTGTTGCTTAGAAACTTTTCGCCGTTCAAATGCGGTCTGTTTTCCTTTGCCAGTAGGCTGATACCGTCTAACATTCTTTCCATAGACTGAAAGAAGTCTTTAATTATCTCACTATTGCCGTTTATCAGTTCCATATTATTACATCGTTATATTGATTTATAATTCGTTTGTATGATTGACAGACATACGCCTGTCAGTTACGCAGATATTCGCCATAGTAGGATATGGAAATACTATCTTTTACCACATCATAACTGATATAAAGCCGTTTAAAGGCTTCAATGATGAAGTAACGGTTATCTCCTTTCTGTATCTCGTAAACGGCTGGTTTCGCTTGTCCGTTATCCGATACATGGAGCATCGAAAGGAAATACTTTTTCTTGCTTTGGTATATCATCACTGTAGGATGAAGGTTTAAACTTTCCCATATTCCGACAATAGCAGATAATTTGAATGATTGGTTTATTTCCGTATTATATTCTTCTTTATTTTCCATATGGCAATCTTTATTTATTGTTTGATGTATAATTCGTTTTCTTGTTTTCCGTACATTCTACAATCAGTCTTTCAATATCGGCAGATTTATAGTACAGTTTGTTACCTATTTGGGAGTAGCCCAGTTTACCGCAATTCCGGTAGTTCTGTAAACTTCGGATGCTGATACCGAGCAGGGCACACACTTCACGACCTGACAGCCATTTATCCGGCTGACAGGTATTCTCTTTACAAATCCTTTCCACCTGACTGGCGAAGCCGGAAAACCGACCGCACACCTGTTTAAAGGTCTGTTCCTCAATAGTTATGATATTCATATGTTTTTCTCTTTTGGCTGGTTGAATATCCCTTTTTGCATTTCTTCCCGATAGAGAGCCGAAAGAACATCATTGTGCGTATTCAAATGTTCTTCCAGTACGTTATCAATGAAATTTCCGATACTTACCTGTTTGCCTGTAATCACGCCTACAATTTGCATGATACGTTTTTGTATCTCTCCGCTTATGTACACGCTTTGACGGTTGCAGATTGTTCGCTTTTGGAGATACACCGCTTTGTAGTTCTCCTGTTTTTGCTGTAATGATTGTTTTACTTCTTCCATGCTTTCAAGTTTTAATGGTTTATAAATAAGTTGATTGATTTCCAATACTGATTGAAAGAAAGCCAGCCAGTTTTATAGCTATATCGCTTTTTCTTTAAATAGCTTTCAATCATAGTTCAAAGCCATTTCTAAAGATTGTTTGGCGGTCTTATATATTGCTTTCATTCAATCAATTTCCGGCAAAGAAAAGAGTAAAAACAGATGCTTTTAAAAACTGGCTTACTTTGACCGTTTGTGTCGTAATTTGGCGTAGTGGGCTATATTTCAAAGACAAATTGCTGTCTGTAATTTTGTAATCGATAAACAGACAGAGGAAGAAGCCGAACCGCTTGCTTTGGCAATCCGACGGAAGGAGGATTTTTATGTTCATTAGAACATAGCAAGTTGTGTTTTGAGGTCCGCTATTCGCTTTTTGCACCTCAAAACCTTGCCACCTTAGTAGGTGGTTTGGTTTACTCCGAAATCGTAAACCTTGTAAAAATTATAATTATGGAACAGAAAAAGAAGTACCAACACAATGGAGGGCGCAAGCCTAAACTTGACCCACGGACACACCGTTATTCGTTCAATTTGGACGATGTGGAGAACGCCAAATTCCTGTCATTCTTTGATAGGTCAGGCTACACTATCAAAGCGCATTTTATTAAGAATTGCGTTTTCGGTAAGTCGTTTAAGGTAACAATCAGGGATAAAAGTAAGGTGGATTATTACATTCAGCTAACACAGTTTTACTCACAATTCAGGAGCATAGGGCAGAATTACAATCAGGTAGTGAAAGAACTTCATTCCAATTTTTCAGAGAAGAAAGCACTTGCTTTACTTTACAGGCTGGAACAATGTACTTTGGAATTGATAAAGACTAATGAAATGATAGTACTTTTAAGCAGACGGTTTGAACAGTCCTACCAAAGAGAGGGGACAATATCGGCAGAGGAATAAAAACGGCTTGCCAAAAAAGAAAAATCCCGAAGTTACCACGTGTACAACTTCGGGATAGTTTCTTTCTTATTTGTCCGTTCCGTGTTCTTTTTCAAACTTTCGGAGCGTACCAACATCAAACCTTTTCTTTATGAACTCACGCACATCGGAAGCCCGATAATAGGCTTTTCCGCTAATCATCATAAAGGGCAGCAGTTTCTTGCTTCTCAATCTCTGTAACGTTCGGGTACTTACTTTGAACAACAGGCATAAGTCCTGATTATCCAAAAGTTTATCTCCCGGCATTACTTCGGGATTGGTTTGCAAACTCTTTACGTCTTTGCCTACTTCTTCCAATTTATCAAGAAGTTTCTGCATCCAGTCTTTAAACTCGTAATTATCTACATACATATTGCTTCATTTTTCTGATTATACACTAATGATTACCAATCGATTGATGAAGCAAAGTTCAAAAAAGGGAAGCAAACAAATTACAGGGTAGCATACGCTACCCCGTATAAATTGATGCTAAACACCTGATTATCTATACCCTTTATTTTCGTGTTCTTTGCGGATAAGGTTTGCCAGTTCATTAAGGAACTCTGTTAGTTTGGCTGGCTTTCGCTTGATGACATCCATGTACTTTTGATGATAATCACCTAATTTAATGTTAAAGAGCCATTCAAAGGCTTTTCCTAAGTCCGTCAGGTGAACAGGTTTTTCATTTTGATATATTATACGTTTTGACAGGAATAAGCCGCTGACTATTTCCATGATGTTGATAAGGCTTGTTTTGTCTGCTAAATGGAGAGGGGAAAGGGATAGTTTATTTGCGTGTTGCTCGAATTGTTCGGGGTATTTGATATGCAAATTCACTATGCGTACTTCTGTTTTGATTAGTTCTATTGCTTCATCAATCAAATGCAAATAGGGTATTTTTTTCTTGCTCAAACCGCACACGATACGATTTAAGCCGATGTAAGCCGAAAGAAAAATAACGTAATAAAACGCTGTAATCCTGTTCGTTGATACTAAAATCGGCTAAATGGGTAGCCAGTTCTTCAATAGCTTCTGTAAATTCGGATGCAGAAACTTTACGCTGTGAGTATTCCGATAATAATCGGAAGAATCTCTGTTCCAACAAATTATTCATTATGGGAATTATAGAAAGAAGTCCTACCAACGTGGTAGAACTTCCTTTTTTAATAAGTTATTTATTTACAAACTGAAAATCATATTCATTATATCTGTTACCAATATTAGGATATTTTTTTAAAAGCAGTTGTATATTAGAAACATCTTCCGTTGATAGATTTACATCTACCGCTTTTGCATTTTCTTCTAAATACTTAATCCGTTTAGTTCCCGGAATAGGAATTATATTTTCACTTTGTGCCAATATCCAAGCTAAGGCAAGTTGGGCTGGGGTTATTCCTTTGCTTTCTGCTATTTCTGCAATTTCAATAGCCAGTTTTTGATTATTTTCCCAATATTTACCGTTATAACGTGGCAATTGCTTGCGGAAATCATGTTCTTCCAACGCATTTACGTTGATAGTATTTGTTACTAAACCTCTGCCTAACGGTGAAAATGGAACTAAAGTTACACCTAATTCTTTTGTTAATGGCAGAATCTCTTTTTCGACATCATGTGTTAATAAAGAATATTCACTTTCAACCGCAGATATAGGATGAACATTACAAGCTCTTTTCAGTGATTCGGAAGAACATTCGCTTAGTCCCAAATAGCGTACTTTACCCTCTTTTACTAACTCTGCCATAGCTTCAACTGTTTCTTCGATTGGTATTGTGGGGTCAATCCGATGCGCATAATACAAGTCTATAGTTTCGATATTTAATCTTTTCAGGCTGTTCTCTACAGCTTGTTTTACATATCTTGGAGAAGCATCCACATAACTATCACCACCAACGAACACGCTACCTTGACTATTGCGTAAGCGAAAACCAAATTTTGTTGCAATGAAAATCTGATTTCTTTTTTCTGCTAATACTTTGGATAGCAATTCTTCATTAGCACCATTTCCATACACATCCGCAGTATCCCAAAAATTAATGCCAAGTTCTAAAGCACGATGCAATGTCTTAATGCTTTCTTTTTCGTCGGCTACTCCATACGCAGCACTCATTCCCATACAACCCAATCCGATAGCGGATAGGTTTACTTCTGTTTTGCCTAATTTTCTGTACTTCATTATTTATATTTTTTAGTCGGTACAAAATTAGGTAATGGAAATATGGCTGGTTAACACTATTCAAAGCATCATTTGCACAAATCAAATAATTGTTGTTCTCTAATTTCGCTTGGCGATTTTCCTGTGTGCTTACGATAGAATTTACTGAAATAGGCCATATTTTCAAATCCCAAGCTATAAGCAATTTCTGAAATAGAAAAATTACTATGTAATAAATACTGGGTACATTCTTTGATTATTCTTTCCGCAATTATTGTAGAGGTAGTTTTTCCAGTAGTATCTTTTACCACTTTATTTAAATGATTAACGTGTATAGACAAACGGTTTGCATAATCGGCAGGAGTGCGCAAACTTAATACTGAATGTGGATAATCAACAGGAAATTGTCTATCCAATAATTCTATAAATAATTCAGTAATACGTTGCGAAGCATTCGGATGTGATTCATATTTATTAGACTCCTGCATTTTTAAAGCTGTATGTATCAACAAATGAAGATAACAACGTAAAACATCATGTTTGTTTGCATAGTCTGACTGGTTTTCTTCCTGCATTTGTGTGTATATATCCATGACTTTGGCAACTTGTGCGTCATTCAAGAAGAAAACCTTATCTCCAGTAACTTTGAATAATGGTGTATTAGCCAAAGAGCCATTCTTTTCTTCTGACTGAACAAACTGCTCATTGAATATGCAGAACATACCTTTCTGTTCTTCACTAATTGATTCCCAAGCATAAGGGACTAAAGGATTAGAAAATAACATAGCAGGACGATTTACTAAAATCCATTTATCTGCATAATATAGTTTTCCCACACCAATAATCAATGTGACTTTATAAAAATCTCTATAACTGAATTGTACTGTCCCAAAATTACATTGTCGGGAAAGAACATTGAAATATGGGTTCTCCTTAGAGTAGGTTGTACCCAGTTGAGGGTCACAACGCTGGATTCTTTTATAGAACTGTGGAATACTTTCGGACATAATATTCAATATTGTATCGTTAGAGTCCTATAATATTTTTAATTTTTTGTATATTCTCAATGGTTAGATTATCATTATTACATTTAGGACATAATATTGCTTCTGTTTCAAAAAAGAATTCATAATCATCCCGTTTTAGAAAGTACTTATTTTTACAGATAGGACAGGTAAATCGTATTTTCTTATTGAATAATATGAAAATAGAATCTTTTTTTGTGCGAAGATAACTCTCTGTAAATAAGGAAAAACCTATTGTTCTTCTTAGCCTTTTTACAATGCTTAAGTTTTGATTATCGGTGTCTTTTAATATTGAGAATATCAACTTGTCAATAATATCTACTGCATATATAAGTATATATGGGACTACCCAATAATACTGTTTGTAATATAGAGCAAAATCTTCTTCTTGAGAAAAAACAAAATTAAAATTTTGTGGTTCTGTTCGATAATTCTTATCTTTAGTAACAATATGTAAAGCATGATTAGAAATCCCATTAATCCCATATTCGCATAATTTGTTATAACGTAAATCGTGAACAAAATCAGCGTCAAATAAAGGATTTGTTAGGCAATCTACTGCATTCTTAATAACATCCACTTTGTTTATATTTTTACTACTTGGGTCATACGTTTCAACAGTATCTGAATGAAAAAATCTATATATAAAATCAGAACGATTATATAGTAACTGTTCTAATATTAGTAATTCATCTGTAAAGGGTTTACGAATTAATGCATAGGCAACTGTTATTTTTCCTCTTTTTGCACAATATAAAGATTCAAAAACAAAATTGATAAAATCCGACGTTATAGAAAGTATTATATGTTTAGTCAAGATTAATTCTAAATCTTTGTTTTTATTATTCCATGTAAGCCAGTCGATTGCATGAATTTTATTCTTATTCAGTTCGTCCATTCCAGTCTCGCTTCCATCTAAAATTGACTCTGTATGATATAAGTCCTGATAATTTTTTTCTTTATATATTTCCGTTAATTGGTCATATATTACAGCACAAATATCTTGAATTCTATGATAGCATTTAGGCAAGAAAATTTGCTCGTTGGGAGTAATTGCTAATACTGGGGCTGTTTTTTCTGGTTTCATAGGCTATAGATGTTTATAGACAAAGATACAAATAATGAAATGGCATACAATATTCATCTAAAACTATTTTTCTGAAAATAATGATGTCTTTGCATTTTTGTTGTATCTTTGCCCTAACTCAAACAACCACCGCAACACCAAGCAATCTAAAGAATTGCACACGTGGGGTTATTAGTGGGAGAAAGAATTAAGAGCTTGCTAAGATATTGAGTACTTGAAGAATAAAACTAAGGTTCATCTTCCGTACGCACCGCTTCTTAAGAAAGCGAAACAAAGAAAAAGCTCTGTAATTCAATGATTACAGAGCTTTTTTTATTTCACTTTTCTACTTTGTACACAGTTGGCTATCTAGCCAGAAGTCATATTCTCGAAGCTAACTTCAAGGTTTTCAAATCATAGATTAAGATTTCATCCTTATCTGTTTTGTCATACTTGTTATTATTGTTTGTATCATAATAACCTGCGACGACAAGTTTACCTGTTTGTGTATTGACAGTCCCAGTACGGACAAAAAATTTATCTTCCGTTAATTGAGTCATTTCTTTTCCGAGCGTATCGCACTCCCCCCATAAGGTATTGTACCTTCCAATTCATTTTTCCTGAATGGAAAAGTTATAGTTTTTACTTCACGCCCTTCATCATTGCTCTTTGAATGATAAAAAGTTTCCTATTGTAAATTGAATAATCATATTTTAATTGTATTATTCGAGATTTTACCACAATTACTACTACAAAAGTCAATTAAATATCACACCTTTGTACTCACTAAAAATTAGAATCATATATGAAAGAAGTAATATTTGTAATTTTAGAAGGGTTCGCCGACTGGGAAGGCGCATATATAGCTACCTGTTTGAATCAGGGAGTCAAGCCCGGAAATCCTATTAGTTATAAAGTGAAAACCCTATCAATAACCCAAGAACCTGTAAGTTCAATAGGCGGATTCAGAGTGCTGCCTGATTATGGGCTAAAAGATATGGCAGAAGATTATGCGGGGCTGGTGTTAATTGGCGGTATGAACTGGTTCTCACCTGAAGCTGAATTGATAGTTCCACTTGTAGAAAAAGCTATTAAAGAAAAGAAATTAGTTGCCGGAATATGTAATGCTTCTGTTTTTCTGGGTATGCACGGTTTCCTTAATGAGGTAAAGCATACCAGCAATACGCTCAATTATCTAAAACAATATGCTGGGGATAAATATACAGGCGATTCGAACTATATCAATGAACAAGCTGTAAGAGACGAAAATATTGTAACTGCCAACGGAACCGGGCAACTGGAATTTTGCAAAGAAATATTATATGCATTAGAAGCTGATACTGCCGATGCGATAGAGGAAAGTTATCTGTTTTATAAAAACGGATTCTGTCCGGGAGCATAAAATGAATGAAAGAATGACCATTCTTAAAAAAGGAATATTTAAGCAATCAGGAAGAGAGACAATAGTATAACGATTTAAGAAAAATAGAAAAAAGCCCGGCATCTGTCGGGAGAAAGTTCTTTCTTGTTATCATTTGGGACATATATCATCCAAATAGCAGCTATTTTCCATTATTCATTCACCATTCAATATAAAATACTAAGATAAACCGTTCTTTTTATTATTCCTATCCTTTCTAACAGTTATGCCAAACTAGAGAAAAAGCACCATCAAAAAGACCGGTTTCAGCTTCCTCAACGATGACTAACAAGTTCCCCGGTGAGGAAGATAGCGACGCACACCGAGGAACACCTCGCTCCTCACCGAGGAACGAACGCTTTGCCAGCAAGAAAAGATGCATACCGTATGTAGTTTTATGCGAAATAGACCTGCATTTCCGCATATTATTGCACTAATTTATGCCGTTTATTCACTGGTTCATTGTTTTTAAAGTCGCTATTCTTTTATACAATCTTAAAAATAGCACATTGAGACTATAAAAGCTCTGTCTCTTAGTATCTCTTATATACTATGAGTTTTATTCTACGATAAAGCTCTCCGATTTGAAATTACTATAAAACCTACCGGAAGTTGCCGTAAATTTCAATACACAATAGTCGGGATCGGTGACTCCCTCGGGATAATACATTGTATCGCCTTCCTGCCATATCATCTCTTTACTGGCACTGTCTGTCAAAACTTCCATGGTGCCACGCAACATTACTCCCCGAAAGAAGCGGTTATCACAAAAATAAATACAAGCATGATTGTTTTCCCGGTATTGTGCTACACGCATGGATGAAGTATTCGTTGTCAGATAAATCGTTTTTATCCCTTCTCTCTTTCTAGGCTGCAACATTGCCTTGATATTAGGAAATCCCTCCCTGTCTATAGAACCGATAAAAGCTGTTTTCAACTTATCAATCATGTTCCCTACTGTTTTTTCTGCATCTTTCATCATTTCATTTTTTATTGTTAGTTATTATCTGATGCGAAAGTAGAAAAATAGAAGAAAAACGGCGTAATAAAAAGAAGGGGGAAAATAGTACTTTTTACGGTTTATGTGTTTTCCGATAAAATAATGGAGTTTCTCCCGTATGTTGCCGGAAGCTGCGGATAAAATAGGAAACCGTTGAAAAGCAGAGTTCAAAAGCAATATCCGATACGGGGAAGTTTGTATAAACGAGCAGTCTTTTAGCCTCATCCATCACTTTATTCTGAATATATTGTTTTGCGCTGAAGCCCATTGTCGAGGTTACCATCTCATTCAAATAGTTTGAAGTAATACAGAGTTTATCCGCATAATACTGAACCGAATGTTGCTCTTTTGAATGGATATTTACCAATTTCATGAATTTACTTACATGATTATTAGTCGTTTCTCTACTCCCGCCCTCTTCTATCGAAGTCATTTTAAGATAAGCCCGGTCCAATAACATCAGGACTTCATAAAGCAACGCTCTCAATACATGCACACCGTTTTGCTGATACGAATCAATCTCCATCTTTATATGATGCAAAATTTGGAGTATACGGGCATAAAGCTCATTCGACAAATGTAGTCTTGATGAAAAGCTTTCCAGCTGAAAAAACGAAAGATGCTGTACAAACAAAGAATCTTTAAAGAGAGAAGACAAGAACTCTTCCTCGAAAATCAGCGCATAACCATTGATGATATGATACGTATCCCAGTTCCGGATTTCTCCCGGTTTAGAGAATAGAACGTCACATGGAGTTACTTCATAGGTTTGGTTATCGACTGAAAAACTGCCTTTACCTTCTGTTATAAAAGTAACATCATAATAATTCAAAGTGTGAATAGCACTTTCAGCCAAGAACCTCTTCACATATTTCAGTTCTACAACATCGACCAAAAGCTCGCTTCCATACTTATTCTTATAAAAAGTATATCGAGGTATTGAGTTTTTCATTTGGAATACAAAAATAATATTCCTTACCAAATAATCCAAGGACTTTTCAAACTCAATTAGATTGAACAGTCAATGAACCATCTGATAAGGAATAGATTTTAGTTAATATATGTCACTTAAAAACACCTAATTCGACATAGCAGGCATCAATGTGCCTCTCAAGTATAATTTCCTTTGGGTATATCGCAAATACCAGATACAAATCAATAATGAAACCACCGTTGAAATGGGCGGAGCAAATCCCATGATAAACAGCGACGAGCTATCCATCTGACTGAACCAGTATGACAATGGTATACGGAACAGGAAAGTGGCTATCAGACTGTGAATCATCGGGAATAACGAGTTCCCTTGTCCGCTGAAATAAGAATTAATGCAGAACACGAAACTGACTATGATACAGTCAATGCTATATCCCCGCAGGTAATCTGCCGCCATTGCCACCACAGCGGTATCTTTCGTAAAGAAAGCGGTGAGAGTCTCCGGCAAGAATTGCGAATACACGCAAACCGACACACCGAAAACAAGAGCAATCCCTATTCCGGAAGCAAGACATTTATTCATTCTCTTGATAAGTCCCGCCCCGTAATTTTGTGCAGTCATGGTTGCTACAGCCGACGATATAGCCATCGGAGGCAGCATGGCAAACACAATAATTTTCTCAACAACACCTAAAGAAGCAGACGCAATGACTCCCATCTGATTCACAATGACAGTGATAATCAGAAATGAGACATTGATTAAAGCATCTTGCAAAGCAATAGGCGCTCCCAATACCATGATCTTTTTAGACAGATTCCGGTTCAAACGGATATCCTTCCGTGAGAAATCAAAGTGGAATCCATGCCGATATAAAAAACAAAGTGCTATTCCAAAGCTGACGCCTTGTGCAGTGACAGTAGCAATAGCCGCTCCTGTAGCTCCCCAATGAAAATAACCGACCAGTATAAAATCGAGCACTATATTGATTACACATGCCAAACCTACAAAATAAAGCGGTGTCTTAGAATCACCCAATCCACGCAGAATACCACATACAACATTATATCCCACTATAAACAGAATGCCCATAGAGCATACCAGAATATAGCTTTTCGTATCTGCCATAGCTTCAGCAGGAGTATGCATCACTTCTGCTATCTGACCATGAAAAAGCACCATGACCAAAGTAAGCAGCACGCCGATAATTGAAAACAGCCATACAGAAGAGCCAATGGTAAAAGCAACCTTCCGATTGTCTTTAGCTCCGGTAGCAATGGCAATTAGCACCGTTGTTCCGGTGGTAATGCCCAGAATAATACCTGTAATTGTCTGCATCACCTGACTACCGATAGCCACGGTCGCTACACTTGCCGAATCATCATATTGTCCTACAACGAAAAGGTCGGCCCCACCATACAGTGCCTGGAGCACATTGGCAATCAGGAAAGGTACTGCAAACTGCAACAATACCTTCGGTACACTTCCTTGTGTCAAATCTAACTCTTTCATAGTTTCTTCGATACTTCTCCTCTTTATCTTATTTGTTACAACATAAAAAAAGTGCCGGACAAGCGAATGATTTACACCATTCATCTTATCCAGCACTATAATTATTATTATAGCACCCTCCGATGAGGATTTTTATGCCTGTCCCTATTTTAGGGCTGCAAATATGGGCTTTGTTTTCATAACTACCAAATTTTAGCTGTTTTTTTTCAAAGAGATAACTCGCTAGATATCAAATTTTAATAGATAAAACCCGATCTATAGAATCTCTGTTGGAGAAACGGAAGAAAGCTAATAACCGATCCGGATTCAGCGTATAACGCGCCCGTTCTTTTAATAATGATTCTGCATTCATGACGGCACATGAATGAGACACTGCGGACATCATCGGCCAGTCCTTTAACGAATTTCCTACAACTAAAGTATGTTCAGAAGATAGACTCAAAGCTTGGCACAGCTGAAGTAGTCCCTCCTTCTTACTTGCTTCATGATGAATCACTGTGATAAGTGGAGCTTTATGAAAAACCTGACAGTGACTTTCTTTTAACCGGACAAGAATATCTTCTCTCTGTTCTTTATTACGCACCAATATACTATATTTGTAAACCACTCCTTCATAACTATGAACAGTAACTTTTGCCGATTCTCCATAAATATCCGGCACTTCCACTGGCAAACACTTGACCTGACCCGAATAAGACAATAAACCTCCATCTGCGAACACTCCTCCCTTGAATAAATCGAAAAGAGTCTTCCCCAGTTTCCTTCTTGCTTGTTCCATCGACAGAGAAGTGGCAAGATACAATGAAGCCGACTGTGCCATAGCTCGCAATGCATTAGCATAACTTTCAGGCACCTTTCCCCCTGCGTCAGTCAGCGTTCCATCCACATCGAAGAAAACAGTAGTAATAAGTGGCCTATCCGGTATTCGCCAAAACGTCCCTTCACCCATTATTCTATGCAGAGGGTGGTTGTTCAGGTTACTAAAAGCAAGATAACAGTCACAAACCTTTCTCTTACAAGATAGTGGCAGTATAGAGCTATCACCCTGATAAAAATTACCTAGCTTCACCCGACTTCGGGGACAAGCATACATATCCCCTTTCCAATCAACAAAACAATTGCTTTTTCCTCCTGCACAAACGCCCCATTGTGCAGGAGCATTCTTCAAGTCGTATTCAAAGAGATTATCCAATTGCCTAAAAAACAGAATATCTTCCTGACTCAACGGTGAACTTAATCCCTGCATGGCATTAATAAACAAATAAATGTCAGGTGAAAGAGTCTTCCGCAAATCATTAAGTACCGCTTTTGCAGACGGATTTCCTACGGCTCCGGCACATACCTCCATTCCTGCATGATGGAGAATATGAATCTGCCCCACAAATTTCTCTACCGACACCATCTCGGGATGAAAACTAGCCCAAAGCCTGATCTTACTTATAACAGCCGGAGACATACGAATTTCATCAAGCCACTGTTTAGCAGAAAAAGAAAGATTAGTCTGACAGGAAATCCCAGCCACTTGTGGCAACGCTGCTAAATGGATAATCCCTTTCCGATAATAACGATGTATCAATGCTTCACCGTAAGGAATAATAAATAACTGCAAAGGTCCCCCTTTCCATTGTTCAATAGCCGTAATAAAACGGTTCCACGCCTGTTCATCCTGCGTAGTGGCTACCAGATGCGACTTTTTACCGAAGGGACAATAAGAGCAGCTATAATTGCAGCTATTCAATTTACCACGATAATAAATACGTTTGACGGAAAGTAAAGAACCCTCGTTTTTCATTTCTATTTCGTTCAATAAGAATAAGTTTCCATCAGCCCTCTTATTTCAGGAGTAATGAATAACTGACCAATATAATCAGAATATGCCATTCCTTCGGAAGTAAGACAAATGCGGCTATCTGTATTTTCTATCCATTGCCGTTCTGCCAATTGCCGGAATAATGGAATATCATCCGATGATTCGCCAAAACGGCGCTCATATTCGGCTTTATCAAGCCCCATATAATACATCAGATTTTTAATGATGAAACGTTGTCTCCGCTCTTCTTGAGAGAGAATAAACCCATTACGAGCTACTGTAAAATCAGCAGTGCCCATATAGTCATCTATCTCTCCGGCAATACAGCGCTGACATACAGTATACCGGGTAGCATAATGCAAATTACCCAAATAACTGCGTCCACCGGAACCACACGAAAGCATCACTTCATCTCCACATGAGATTTCCGCATCAGTAGACGGATGATGAACAAAACGCCGCATCGAAGTTTGTAGAAAGCCTCTATCTTTCAACATATCACGAGCGGCACAATACATCTGAAAACAGACATCATCAGATTCCCGCTCCGTGATAGCTGTTCCCTGTCGCACATATAATGGATAGATAAAGAGTTCGTTAGGCTGAAACAGAAGAGCCTGCTCCAGGGAAAAGAGAAAACTATCCACTGTTTGTCCTTTGATTCCGTAAATCAAGTCAATATTAAAAAAAGGAAATTCCATCTTCCCGATAGTTTCCAACGCCTGATTTATCGTGTCTTGCCGGGGACGTCTTTTCAAAGCTGTTAATTCTTCGTTGAGAAAACTTTGTATACCTATACTTACACGAGCCACTCCTGCTTGTTTCAACAATGTCAAACGTGCAGGATCAGCATACTCCGGTGATGTCTCTACGGAAGTAAAAGCATGTGAAGGATGAACTCCGAACAAGGCAGCCGTCTCCAACAAGTATTCCAGTTGGGAAACAGTGAGGAGCAATGGCGTACCTCCTCCAATAGCGAAACTATCAAATATCAGTCCGGTGGTAAGAGGTGACAACTGTTGTGCCTGCTTGTGAAGGGCTTCCAAATAGGTCGCGATATAATCCGCACGATTTGTTTGTAGAGAAAACAGGTTACAATATCCACATTTATGACTACAAAAAGGAATATGAAAATAAAGCGATGCCTTCTGCCCTTCCACCTGTTCCATATAAGGAACCAGCGAAACCGGGGATGGAAAAGGACGATAGGCTGTTTTATGTGGATAGCTATACATATAGTCTACATATCGTGGTAGCGGTTGATTCATTTTTTCGTTAAAATAAAGTGTTTGTAAGGGACTGTATAAACCGTTTCATGAGATATGCAATGATATTCATACCCATCTTCACCATAGCAAGTGCCATGGTCGGAAAGGGCAATCACCAACGTATTGCCCCGCTTCTGAAAAGCCTGAAACAAACGAGGTAACTGACTGTCAATATATTGCAGGGCAGCCGCATGTGATTCTTTATCATCTTTCATTTTACCCTCCACATAATGACAGTTCGGATAATGAATAGCAGAAAAATTGATATACATAAAGATCCGCTTGTCCTCCGGATAATTTTCTAGTTTTTTCAATGCAAAATCAATCTGTTTTTCAGTACTATCGGGTGCTGTGCATCCAAAAGCAGGCAGCCAATAACTTTTAGTAAAGTAACCGGGGAATACACGCCCCAACTCATTACGTTTGCTAAAGAAATTCACACCACCTATACAAATCGTTTCATAGCCTGTATTGGCAAGACTCTGCACAAACGTTGCTTCTGTAAATGGATAACTTCCTTTAGGCGGAATACGTCCTGTACCCGCCTGCACGGGGAAAAACAACCATTTACGGCTACGCAATGAATGAGGTTCTGCCGGAGAAGGCAGAAATCCTGCAAAGATGGCAAAATGAGACGGGTAAGTAAAATTTCCCGGAGCATGTCTTTTCTCCCATTCTCCTCCATGACTGTTCAATACAGGCGTTCTTCCGGCCACTTCTTCCTCTTTGCTGACATCATAACGCAAGGTGTCAAAGCAAAGCATCAATATATCATGAGTACCCACTACCTGATTCATATCCAGATCCGGATGATGGGTCTGTTCGCCAGCCGGCAGTTCATCTATTTGCATGGTTATATTTCTTTTTTATGTTTTTTATTTGTTGAATATAAATAGAATTATGGGCAAACATATCCTGATAAACATGGTCTCCTTGTCCGTTGACTTCTATTATATAAGGAATATCCGTCCCTCTTTCTATCAATATATCTACTCCCGCATAACACAAATCCAAGGATTGGGCAGCTTCCTGACATTGAAAATAGATTTGTTGCCGCACTTCTTCGGATAAAGACAATTCATTCCACAAATGCGCCTTGTTGTTCAGGTGCAGGTTCGTAATACTTCCTTTACTGCATCTCACAACGATATAATCTATTTCAGATTCCCGGCACACTACCCGAAGATCGTAATTTTCTCCTTGCAATTGTTCTTTAGGAATCCATTCCTCCAGGATAGCTTCTGTTTGTATCACAGCTTCTGCTAACGGGACAATCTCTTTTTCCACGCTCAAACGATTGATTCGTTTGGTATTATAAATGACTCCGTCCACTTGCCGCAGCGTAGTATAGCCCACCCACTTATTCCGGTTAGGCTGATAACGAATCGCCATAATGCCTCCCGCACCCGAACCATAACGTGGTTTTAAAAAGCATCCTCTCCCACAATCGGCAAGAAGCTGCCGTAACTCATCGAAAGAGTGTGGAGATGATAACATCGGAGTCACTTTCAGCCCTTTGTCCATCAGGACCTCTTTAGTTTCCTTTTTATCAAGAGCACGCAACAAAGCATCAGGAGTATTTAAAAAGCGAACATCATCAGGCAGGCTCATCTTGTTCAAACGTTGCAATGTCTCCTTATATGCCTGATTCAACAGCGCATATTTCAGGAAATCAGTTTCATCGCTTACACAGGGTTCCAGTTTGATAACTGCCTGCCGCAATAGCGGCAAGCAGCCAAAAAGTTCCTCATAAGTCATAAAACAAACTTCTGTCTGCAAGTGCTTACCTGCTTCAACAAAGTATTCTATACGTTTGGATAAAGAGTTGCTGACAACGATTATCTGCATCTCCTATTCTGTAATCATCGGATAATACCACAATTCACCATCATATTTATCCGCCTCTTCAGTTTCGGCAATGTCTATTTTCATAGGAAGATTCTGCAACTGTTTCTTCATGTCCTTGCTCAAATAATTATAGCGCATATTGATAAACTTCAAGTGAGCGATCTTATCCATATTATCCAATAATAACTGTGCACCTTCATCTTTAAGAGTACCAGCCGAAATATCCATGGTTTCAAGTTGAGGAAGAATATCCGACTCCAGGAACATTTCTACAATACTATCCTGTTCTTCAGAATTAACAAGCCCCAGATAAGTCAGCTTCGGAAAACGCTCTTTGGAGAAAAGCGGGCGGAATATCTCAATATCACCTTCAAATCCGTAATCTTCCACACCAACATATAGAATCAGTTTTTCCAGATTGGGAAAATCAGAAGCAAGAATGTCCTCTACCACTTCAGTAGGCAGACCACCACTGATTATTTCCAACGACCGCAACTCCGGACGTGAAGTTCTTCCTAAACGCAGATTGTTTGTTCCTTTTATTTTCAGATCCTTCAATTTAGGCATACTATCGAGCAGCGGACTAAGATCGGCTTGTTCAATCCATGAGATTTCCTGTTCTTCTTGTTCAATATCCCCCCAAAACAGACCTTCTATCTGTGTAAACTTGTCCTTATTTTCAATGAGACCTTGCAACAGAGCCGAGCAGTCCTCGCCCTCATAATCCCAACAGCCAATCGTTATTTGTTTATATTCAGAGAGATGTTTGTCTTTCAATATCTTATCCAAAAGCTTCACATCGTTTTCATACTCATCATAACTCAATGTATATTTCTTAGCTTCCACTTTCATTTCACGTGCTGTTTCTTCGGCAGTTTCCACATAACCTTTCTTTGTCTTCTCTGCAATCAGTTTGCCGGCAGCCTTTTCAGCTTCTTCAGTAGTCGCGAAGTTTTTCACTTGTGTTTGTCCGGCAGTCCCCAGCTTACCATAATTTACAGTAACATCTGTTCCGACTACCTCTATACTCCAGAATTTTTGTGATTTAAAATCTTGAAAAACAAATACTCTCTTCATAATACAGTTTTTAATAGTTGATATTTGCACACTCAACACAGAACGCGCATGAACAATACTTGCAAAAATAGCTATTTTATGTAATGTACAAAGAAATCTGTTTACTAATCTTTCAGGGTATTCAAAAATTAGCCGCTTATCTATAAAACCTGTATATACAACAAAGGCCGCCCAAAAGGCAGCCTTTGTTATTCTATTTATGTAATATATCTATTTAATCCTCAATCGTACATATACTTACACGGTTCCAATCCGGTTCGGTAAACATGTCACCTACGCCCTGACCTTCAGCAGTAATGCGGGATGCATTAATCTTGTATTTATTAACAAGGATAGTCTTTACAGCCTCTGCACGAGCAGCAGCGATTCTTGCGTTGACTTCAACACTACCTTCCGGAGAAGCGTATCCTTTAATAACAACTTTTGCATCGGCATATTTCTTCATGTATGAAGCTACACGTTCCACATTAGGAAGTTGCGAAGCGTCAACCGATGATTTACCTTGTCTGAAAGTAATGATAGATTCGGGTACACGGGCAGTTTTCACTACTGTTTCTACCGGAACCACCTTTGTACGGCAGGCTTCAAGTTCTTCCTGTAATCCGTTGATCCGCTGATTTGCATTGCTGATTTCACCATCTTTGTTGTTCACCTCTGAACGAAGCGCATTGATGGAAGAGTTCAATCCGTCAATTTCAGCTTGGTTGTACACTCTCACTTTAGCAAAATGATGTGTTCCGTTACTTGTCTTAAAGTGATATGTCAATCCGGCTGTCAATTCGAAACCTGCGTTATTGGCATTGAAACGGCTCTTTGTTTCGGGGTAAGTGCCTTGCATATCATATACAATGGCAGGCTTAATACCCAATGTCCATGCTTTACTTTCCCCCAAGTTGAAGTTGAAGTTCAATCCCAAACGAGTAGACCAGGAGTTCTGATCTCCGTCACCATTCACATAATAATGTAACCAGCCCATTCCTGCAACAGCTTCCACCTCAAACAAACGAGGTTCGCCAGTGTAACCTGCAAATAGATTCATCAAATTGACTTTACCCAATAAGCTGACATCCGAAGCATCAAAAGATGTTTTACTCGGAGTGGTATTAACATATCCCATTCCCTGAAATCCCAAACCGAAGATAGGAGTTAATTGTTTTGAGACTCCCACTCCAAAAGCGGGGCGCATATTTTTAAAGAAAGCACTGTGAGTAAGGGGAGTGATCGCACCGGCATTCACTTCTACAGACCAATTATCTGTAACTTTTGTACCTTCCACAACTGATTGGGCTTTTGCTGTAAGTCCACCCAATATCAAGGCTAATAAAATAATCGATTTTCTCATAATCATAAGTTTTAAAATGTAATGTTTTATCTGCTAAATCATTAGAAATGCTTTATTTGTCCATGTCTAACTTTCTAGTTCATTTTTTAATTCGTTATTCACTTTAAACAACATATCATATCAAAAATTAGTTCGCAAGCCTAGTAGCCAATTAACATCTATTGTGTTTTTGAGGATTGCTACGTTATCTTTCGTTGCTTCGGCATACTGTTGGTCATCCACTCGTTCCAACCACGTATTCTGGTTGGCCTGCGGATTGCATCCGATAGCCAGATGTGAGAACCAACTATCGGGAGCGGCGCCATGCCAGTGTTCTATGTTCGGAGCAATTTCAACCACATCACCAGGAAGCAAACGGCGCGCAGCTTTACCACGTTCCTGATAATATCCCACACCGCCGACGGCAATCAGGAGTTGTCCACCCGTATGGCTGTGCCAATTATTCCGGCAGCCAGGCTCAAAAGTAACGTTGGACATGGGTACATTCAAGTCTTTGTTACCAGTCAGCGGTGCCAGCCAAGATCTACCCGTGAAATATTGTTCGAATCCGGTATTCGCTTTTCCTACCGGAAATGCGCTGATGTTTTGAGGTACTTCTTCTTTTTTCATATTCTGTGCATTTATAGATTGCATCGGGATTTGCATCATTCCGATAGCTGTTACAATAATAAAAAACAATTTTCTCATATAACTACGTATGGTTTATTATTTATGAACTCTCTGATAATGCAAAGTTAGCTATTCTGTTCCAACTCTTTATGATACAAATTACGGATATAGAAACCAATATTACTGATTCAATTTACTTAATCTTCAGCCCGGGAATGAGTGGAGTGGTATCTACCAGTTCGAGCGACTGCACCATATCAAGCGTTTCTTTTTTATATTTCTGAAAATGAGGCGTAGCAATATGGCTTTTATAAGCTGCTTCATCAAGATAAATTTCAAGAATTGTCACATGGTGGGGACGTTCTTTCTCCGCTACGGCATAGAGTACCAGCACACCTGGTTCTAATCGCATTGAGGCTTCGATTTCTTCCTTCAGATAAGCATTATATTCTTCCAGTCGTGCCGAATCGACTGTTATGCGAGACAACCGTACTTTATTATTTTCGGTGGCAAACCGCTCAACCGGTTTAATGATGCTGGCCGAAATAGCGGCAGCAAACAATAGAAAAGCAATCAGTAACTTTTTCATCTTGATAACTTATGATAGTTCGAATTTCAGTATTAAATTACCGATTACAAAATTACTGGGAATCATCCACCCCGGATGTAGACGATTTACGGATATTTATACCCCAATCATGGATTTTGAAGATGGAGAACTAATTTTATGGATAAAAAAGAATTATATTTGTAACCTACTAAAAGCAGACAACGCTATGGAAGAGAATTATAAAGACGAAATGGTTGTAATAGATAACGTGAATCGTTATAACGAAATCTTCGGGCTTGAAACCAAACATCCGTTGGTCAGCATCATCGATCTCACCAAGGCCACCACATGGCCTACACGCGCATGGTTTCGCTATGAAGTGTATGCGCTATTCTTGAAGAATGTAAAATGCGGTGATATTAAATACGGTCGTCAATATTATGACTATCAAGACGGAACCATTGTCTGTTTTGGCCCCGGGCAAATTACTGATTTGGAATTGATCCAAAATATTCAGCCCAATGCGCACGGCCTCCTATTCCATCCCGACCTCATACGGGGCACTAGCCTCGGACAAGAGATAAAAAACTACTCATTCTTCTCTTACGAAACCAATGAAGCACTCCATCTTTCTGAAGAGGAGCGACAGATAGTAATGGATTGCCTGCAAAAAATAGCAATCGAACTAAACCATGCTATCGACAGACACAGTCGCCGCCTGATCTGTACCAATATCAGATTGCTGCTTGATTACTGTATGCGCTTTTACGAACGGCAGTTTGAAACCCGAAACAAAGTTAACAATGATATTATCGTCCGCTTCGAACATCTGCTCAATGAATATTTTGAAGGAGATGCTCCGCAACATTTAGGATTGCCATCGGTCAAATACTTTGCCGACAAAGTATTCCTTTCTCCCAACTACTTTGGCGATATGATTCGTAAGCAAACTGGTAAAACCGTCTCCGAATATATTCAGGATAAAATGATTGAACTGGCAAAAGAACAACTCTTGTCTTCGGATAAAACAACGAGTCAGATTGCCTACGAAATCGGATTCCAGTATCCACAACATCTTAGCCGAATGTTTAAACGAATTGTCGGGATGACTCCTAATAAATTCCGCACGCAAACCTGACATCTTAAATACAAAGATATAGCGTCATTATTAGATCAACACATTCCTCCCTTATACTCCCCGTTCAGGTATTTTTTACGTTATGAATGGGAAGTGCTTAACATAGCATTACAAGTGACTTTTTTACTGACGAGATAATACGAATATTAAAGAAGCGTCAATCCTCTATCTGTTTAAGGATTCTACACGGATTGCCAACCGCCAGCACATTGGCCGGAATAGACTTTGTGACAACGCTCCCTGCCCCAATAGTTGTATTATCGCCAATAGTTACTCCCGGAAGAATAATGCATCCTCCACCAATCCACACATTATTACCAATAATCACCGGAGCTGTCTGTGACTTCCAAAAAGTACTGTTTTCAGAGGTTCTTTCCGATGCCTTTGTAGAATGAAAAACAGTATAAATATGTACTCCCGGCCCAATCCCCGAATTATCACCGATAACAATCTTGTTACAATCAAGAAAAACGCAATTCATATTAATCTCTACATTCTTCCCGATATAAATATTCTCACCATAGTCCACAAAGAAAGGAGCACTAATCCAGACATTATCCCCCCTTGAACCGATTAATTCATCTAATAAATCAGAAATTTTACCTGCATCAGTAGTGAGAGTATTATTATACTCCTGTTGAAGCTGCTTTGCTTTATGCCATCTGGTCAATAACTCATTATCAGCACAATCATAAACTTCTCCCGCCAACATTTTTTCTTTTTCTGTTCTCATTTCTCAAATTATTGGTTTATTCATCCTGATACAAATATAAGGAATTATATTATCGAAATGATATAAACAGCACAAAGCCAAAACATTCCACTGGCAAAAAGCATCTGTCAGGCAGAACCGGCAAAAGCATTCACTTTTTCTTCACGAGAAGAACGATATTTGGCATATAGCGTTCCCAAAGCCCAAGATATACACCCGAAAATAAGGAGCAGGAGTGAGAAGGGGGATCTCTCAATAAACTGACAATTATTTTATTATTTCAAAGCCCGCTTCAATCTGCTTAATCCATCTATCAACCGCTGTCTCGGACAGGCAATATTGATGCGGATAAATTCTTCACCAGCCTCTCCATACAGGCTGCCTTCGTTCACCCAAAGTTTTTCTTTCTTCAACAAGTCTTTGACTATTTCCTCTGACACCTGATGCAGAACCGAACAATCTACCCAAACTAAATACGTACCTTCCAACATCATTACAGGAAACTCCGGAAGATAGGTCTCGAAATAACCTTTTAAATAGATGTAATTCGTAAACAAATAGATTTTAAGTTCTTCCAGCCATTCTTCACCCTCATTATAAGCAGCTATCAACGCCTCCACTCCAAAAGGATTCACATCACAGACTTCATTTATATTAATTGCTTTATCTATCCGCCTCCGTACATCTGCATCTGCGGAAATGATATTGGCTATCTGAAGTCCTGCCAAATTAAAGGCTTTGCTAGGCGAAACAAAAGTGACCGAGTTCAGTAGGAATTCTTCTGATATAGAAGCAAAAGGAGTATATTCATGCCCCAGAAATACCAATTCACAATGAATCTCATCCGCAACCACAAATACATTATTTCGAAGACAAATCTCACCTATCCGCCTTAACTCTTGCTTGCTCCACACTCTTCCGGCAGGATTGTGCGGATTACATAACAACAGAAGTTTTACCTTCGGGTCTGAAGCTTTCCTCTCCAAATCATCAAAGTCAATCTGATAGCCCCTGTTTCTATATACCAAAGGATTGGCAATCATCTCGCATCCGTTATTACGGATAGAGGAGAAAAAACAGTTATATACAGGTGTCTGCACCATTACTTTATCTCCGGGCAGCGTTAATGCTTTAATTACAGCAGATATTGCCGGCACAACACCGGTGGTGTAAATAATCCATTCTTTTTCCATCTGCCAGGCATGCCGCCGAGCAAACCAATTTACAACTGCCTCGTAGTATGCATCAGGTACACGTACATAACCGAAAATTCCATGTTCCACCCGTTTCTTCAGTGCCTCCACGACAGGGGGAGCCGTACGGAAATCCATATCAGCTACCCACATCGGCAATACATCCGCATCTTCAGCCGAATCCCATTTATAAGAATTCGTTCCTCTGCGTGGAATAATTTCATCGAAATTATACTTCATATTTCAATTAAAACAGGTTAGATCGTCCCAAAGTTTCAATTCGCAATTTCCTGGTGATTTAAGATTTTCGTCCAAAATGATTGCTCCGAAACTTTCGGCAACAATACTTCCCGTACGAGGATTTTTTACGCTATGAACGGGACTTTTAATCGTTGCCTTCACACTACTGTGTTCAAAAGCAAGGTCAGCATCCTCTGCCATCGTACAATTTTCCATCACCAAATCATGTGCGTAGCAAAGCGGTTGAGTCCCCGAAACCCTGCAATTTACCAAACGTAAGTTTTTAGAATGCCAGCCCAGATATTCTCCGTTCAGCTCGGAATCATAGACTGTTACATTTTCCGTATTCCAGAAAGCATCTTTGGAGTTGATAACTGCATTACGGATTTCTACATTCTTGCAATATTGGAACGAATAGTTCCCGTTTTGGGCATAGTTTTGTATCTTAATATTCTCACTGTGTATAAAAAGGTAATCCGCTTTATCAATCTGTACGTTCTTCAGCTCTATATTACGGCAATACCAAAACGTTTCCAAAGCATTAGGCAACTGCACGTTTTCGAGTTTTATTCCGTCCATTTCACGAAACATCTTCGGTGCTTCTACCAAGGTATCTGCCATTTGCAGACTTTGAGAGTACCATAGAGCAGCACGGGCTCCCTCTGTAAAGAGACAGTTTTTCACAATGAATCCGTTGGTATGCCAAAAAGGATATTTTCCTTCAAAGCGACAGTTGATTGCTATAATATTACTACATTCTTTCAATGCAGATTCACCGGCGTGAATTGTTACATCTTCCAGTTGAAGGTCGTGGGTCGCGAACAGAGGACGTTCGCCTCCATATTCTTTATTTCTTATTTGTTCCATTAGTTTATTCTTTAATCTGTTATTTCAAAAGTTACATTTACGCCTCCTGAACCAAGGACAGAGGCTAGTCCTGAAGGATTTGTTATGTGTCCTAAACGGGTATAAGTATATGAGGTGGGAAAGGTTTCATAAAAAAGTACCACACAAGTGGAACCGTAAAGCATCAAGTCCCCCGTCCGAATAGTCCCAGGATTGAATGATGCTGTCGGCAAACCATTCGACAGATAATAATATTTTTCATTACCATGCAGTTCGGACATATCCACTGTCATAGGGAGTAGTCTCTTAAATGCTTTCGCTGTCTCATTATTGTCCAATGTGGCATTGAATGAAACAGGTCCGATTGTTATTTTAAGATTATTGCTCACTGGGGTATCATCGTTATTGTCGTCATTATCATCGGGATTATTGTTACTGCCATTATCACCGGACCCCGAACCATTACCCGGAGTCACTTGTTGACCTGCTCCCTGTATGGGTTCATCTTCGCTACATGATGCGGAACCGACCGATAATGTCAGCATAGTAAGAATTGCTATTATATAGTATCTCATATTTATAGTATTAAAAACTTATTTCTTTAGATATTCCTTAAAGAAAGATTCCAGTTTATCAAATGGAATAAGGCTCACACGATCGTAAAGATCTACGTGCCCGACACCGGGTACTATATATAGTTCTTTAGGTTCGGCGGCCAATCGGTAGGCGTCTTCACTAAATTCACGTGAGTGGGCATTTTCACCGGTGATGAAAAGCATAGGGCGGGGTGAAATAGTCTCAATATCTTCGAAAGGATAGAAATTCATAAATTTCACATTGCTTGAAAGTGTAGGATGAGTGGTGGTCATAGGAGTTGCTCCGTCGGGGGTAAATTCTCCTCTTTGTGTACGGTAGAACTCATAGAACTCCCGTTCAATCGGACTGGACTTTTCTGTCAGTTGATGTACAGTACCACCGGTATATTTAGTTTCTCCACCTAAAAATTCAGCATAACGCTGTTCTGCCGCTTCAGCCATTATTTGCCTTCTCTGTTCCAATGTCAATGAGTGTTTTAGCCCGTTACGGCTAGCCGTACCCATATTGTACATACTGATTGTCGCAATGGCCTTAAGGCGAGGATCTATTTTCACTGCACTGATAGCAAAACTTCCACTGCCACAAATTCCGATCACTCCAATCAGATTCCGGTCAACAAACGGACGGGTACCTAAAAAATCAACTGCGGCACTAAAGTCTTCCGCATAAACTTCCGGCAAAACAGCATTGCGCGGCTCGCCTTCACTCCCACCCCAAAAAGACAGGTCTATGGAGAGTGTTACAAACCCCCTTTCAGCCATTTTCGTTGCATAAAGATTTGCGCTCTGTTCCTTGACGGCTCCCATGGGATGTCCGACAATGATTGCAGGATATTTGTCTCCTTCTTTCATATTCTTAGGCAGAAACAAATTTCCGGCTACCTTCATTTTATACTGGTTGAAAAAAGAGACTTTCTCCACACTTACCAAATCACTTTTATAAAAGTTATCTGCATCCGTCTGTGCAGAAGAAAAACTAGTTCCAAGCATCATCATAAACACAGTTGTTAATAATAAAATCCGTTTCATATCTCTTATTTTTAATTATTAAAAAATTGATTGTCTACTTTCTACATTGCAAAAATACGATAAAAGAAAGAGACCGTTTGTAGATGAATTACTGACATAATAACCCCAATTACGGATTATATTTTTTTTATTATTCTGTTACAACATTGACATTAACCTGCTTCCGGATATGCGCTACGCGAACCCGCAGATAAACGAATACAATACTCGCAATCAGGAAAAGCAACGATCCAAAAACAGAATATCGTGTCCCCATCTCTGTAATAAAAGCTCCGCATATAGCTGTACCAATCGTTGTTCCTAAATTGGCTGAAGTCAGAAACATTCCATTAGCAAAGTCCGGAGCTTCGGGAGCGGCATCTGTTATCATATATTGCATATTATTACTTGCTATACCCGCCAATACGCCTAAAATAAGAATGACAATCACCATAGCTCCAATCCATTCTCCAACGATGAACAGACAGATATATGAAACCAATAGCGCAAAAGGCATGAAGATAATCGAACGCCTGGCGTTTATTGACAGCTGCTTCCCCGCTATCACATTACCCACAATATTTGCCAAACCATATACAAGTAATACTGCACTTATCACATTATATGGGACCTCCGTTACTTTTTTCAGGTAATCCGACATATAGCTAAAGAATCCGAACATAGCTCCATTAATCAAGGTAACAGCAATAATTGAATGCCACATCGTTGTTTTTTTCAATACGCAAAGCTGCGCACCATAAGATACTTTTTCTTTTACAGGCATGGAAGGGATAAACAAAATCGTAGCAACAAAGACTAATGCGTTTACAACAGTGAAAAACAACATCGCCATGGAGAACGAAACTTCACTGGCAATAAAACTAGTCACCGGAACGCCCAACACCATACCGGCGGACACACCGACAAAGACTTTAGAAACAGCCTTGGGAGCCTGTTCCTTGCTAACAGACGCCGCGGCTACCGTAAAAGCCATAGAGACATATACCGGATGCAGGAAAGCGGGAAGTATCCGAGCAATCAACAATACTGTGAAATTAGAGGTGAGCATGGATATTACATTACTTATTGTGAACAATCCCAATGCCAGCAACATTACTTTCTTCCGATTGATCCCCGAAAATAATAAAGGAGTCACAGGGGCTGACGCAGCCACCACCAACGCGAAAACACTTACCGTCCAGCCGGCTTGGGGTACGGAAACATTAAAAGTAATGGCTATTAAGGGCAGGATCCCCACTACTCCCATTTCGGTGTTTATAATTCCAAATACACCGACCGTAAGGATAAAAACGAGCAAACCGCCCGAATTGAGTTTTAATTTATTTTTTTGTTCCATGGTTACTATATGCTATTTATAATTCCAATCCCTTTTTATGGGCGTTTTCAAGATGTACTTTATCAATCTGCCATGCCAGTTTCTCGCATCCGGTACAACCACTGACACAGAATGTCTGCGCTCTACCAATCTTTTAATATATGCATCGGTCAGTCGGTCTGTATTGTCGAGTTTTGTGCCCGCACTCATTATTACAAGTATCTTTTTCATATCTCTCTGATGTATTTTTTCGATTAGCGAAGGAAGCGAAGTGTCTGTCACTTCTTTACTATTCAAATACCGAATTTTATTAATTTCCTCTGCTTCATTAAGTTTTATTTAACATGGCAAAGATCGGAAGAATATAAAGAAGCCATTGTAGACGGATTACGGATATGATAACCCCAATTACAGATTAGTCATTTCCCTACTATGAAAACAGGACATTTATCTGTATCTTTGTTACCGATCCCAAATACCAAAAGCCATGGATAAAGTTATAAAACTAGAGAATGTGAAACCGTAAGTCAGATAGCTTATTCGTTAGGATTCCAATACCCGCAACATCTCTGCAGATTATTCAAAAAACGCGTCGGATGCACGCCTAATGAATACAGAAGCCAAATTTTAGCATAAAAATATGGTTCACTCGAATAAGGGAACTGTAATATAGGTAAAACAATCCGTAATTCATATACAAACAGATTTCAAATCCTGCTGTATCTTTGCAGTGCCATAAAGAAATAAGTAAAAACATTATTTAGAAAAACTGTTTGATATGTACTTAGAAAATATTTATTCTCCGGCAGATGTAAAGAAGCTGTCGGTAAAAGAGCTAAACGAGTTAAGTGATGAAATCCGTGTGTCACTCCTACAAAAGTTAAGCGAACATGGCGGGCATTTCGGGCCCAACTTCGGAATGGTGGAAGCAACGATTGCCTTGCACTATGTATTCAATTCTCCGAAAGATAAAATCGTATTCGATGTATCGCACCAAAGTTATGTACACAAGATGCTGACTGGCCGTAAAAACGCTTTTCTTCATCCGGAAGAATACGATCTCGTGTCCGGTTATACCGAACCACAAGAAAGCGAACACGACTTCTTTGTAATCGGTCATACTTCTACCTCTGTCAGTCTGGCCTGCGGATTGGCTAAAGGACGCGACCTTACAGGTGGCAATGAAAATATCATAGCTGTCATAGGCGACGGCTCCTTAAGCGGAGGGGAGGCTTTCGAAGGACTGGACTATGCTGCAGAACTTGGCACCAACATGATTATTATCGTCAATGATAATCAAATGTCTATCGCTGAAAATCATGGAGGTCTATACAGGAATCTGAAAGAATTGCGTGACAGTAACGGTCAGTGCGAATGTAACTTCTTCAAGGCGATGGGTCTGGATTATATATATGTAAATGAGGGTAACGACGTACAAGCATTGATTGAAGCATTCTCCAAAGTGAAAGATATTCAGCATCCGGTAGTAGTACACATCAATACTTTGAAAGGTAAAGGTTATGCACGTGCCGAACAAGATAAAGAGACTTACCACTGGCGCACTCCATTCAATCTGGAAACCGGAGAAGCAAAAGTCAGTTATGAGGAAGAAGATTACAGCGAAGTAACCGCTCAATATCTGCTGAAAAAGATGAAAGAAGATTCTCGTGTGGTGACAATCACTTCGGGCACTCCCACTGTATTGGGATTTACACTGGACCGTCGTCAAGAAGCAGGTAAGCAGTTTGTAGATGTCGGTATTGCAGAAGAACACGCAGTAGCTCTTGCTTCGGGTATCGCAGCCAATGGCGGAAAACCTGTTTACGGAGTGTATAGTACATTTATCCAACGTTCATACGATCAACTTTCGCAAGACCTCTGTATCAATAATAACCCGGCTGTTTTGTTGGTATTCTGGGGTACACTGTCCGGAATGAATGATGTAACTCACCTCTGCTTCTTCGATATTCCGCTCATCAGCAATATTCCTAATATGGTTTATCTGGCACCGACTTGCAAAGAGGAATATCTTGCTATGCTAGAATGGAGTATCCGCCAAAATGAACACCCGGTTGCAATCCGTGTACCGGCAACAGATGTAATTACTTGTGGGGAACCGGTGGAGACTGATTATAGTGTTCTCAATCGCTATAAAGTAACGCATCGTGGATCAAAAGTAGCCATTCTTGCTTTAGGTTCGTTCTATGGATTGGGACAGTCGGTTGCATCACTTCTGAAAGAAAAAGCCAATATTGACGCAACACTCATCAATCCGCGTTACATCACCGGTGTAGACAACGAACTGATGGATGAACTGAAAGCAGATCACGAATTAGTGATTACGTTGGAAGACGGTGTATTGGATGGCGGTTTCGGTGAAAAGATTGCCCGTTATTATGGTGCTACAAACATGAAAGTTCTGAACTTTGGAGCTAAAAAAGAATTTGTTGACCGATATGATATACAGGAGTTTCTCCGTGCCAATCATTTGACGGATGAACAAATTGTAGAAGATATCACAGCAGTGATCGGTTAAAATCAAGCCAATTCACTATATATTCAAGTAGGTTGATGTATACGGTCTTTAAGGACAGTTGCATCAACCTACTTCCATTTTCATTCAAATCAGTCAACTTATTATTTAAATTCATTATATTCCCTATTCAGTTCAGTAATTCCCCATTCAGTTCAGCAATCCTTTCCGTTCAAATCAATAATCCTTTCCGATAATTCAACGGAGTCTGTCCCGCATTTCTTTTAAAGAACTTACAAAAACCGGCTGCATCACTAAACCCCAGTTTAGCAGCAATCTCGCCAACCGTAAATTTGGTAGAACTCAATAAAGTACGCGCTTCCATTACTAACAATTCATTTATAAGGCTATTGATAGTCTTACCTGTTCCAAGACGTACAATACGTGCCAGGTACTGTTCACTAATAGCCAGTTTATCCGCATAAAAGCTCACGAAATGTTCTTCCCTGAAATTACGGGTAACGAGTGCATGAAATTCTTGCAGAACATGGTCTTTACGACTGATCTCTTTTTTGATAACGGTCTTTCGGGAAAGAAAATCTGCTATATCCAAAAACAGAGAATTGCACGCTGCCTGTATACGCCGGAAAAGGAAATGATGTTCAATATTCATTAGATGCATCAATACTTCCAGCTCCTTATGGATGATTTGAGCTTCGTACTCCGTCAACTGAATCGTATATTGCTTATTCCGCCTCATGGTTGCCAACAGGATTGCCGTGATTTGTGTCAGATATGAATCGTCCGTCCGCATGGATTCGGAAAGGGCGAGAGTGATAAATTTAATATCCCGGCTTGAATAAAGATGTTCCGTGAGATAATTCGCTCCGTGAATAAGTAACATATTCGGTTCTATCGCAATAAACTCTCCATTCAGTAGAATTTCCGAACGACCTTCAAGAACGAATATCATATAAAGCTCCCGATTGAAATAACATTCATTCGCCGGATAACTTCTATCTTTATATTCACTCCGGAAACAGACTACCTCCTCTTTATAATGAGGAAGTTCAGGATGCTCCTTCAATAGTTGCGTATTATCAAATATACGAGATTTTACCATTTACACCTTTATTTTATGACGTAAAAATACGATTTGTTTCGGATATGACAAAAACTGTATGGAATTAGATAATCTATTTCAGAGTAAAAAACAGGACCTTTGCATATCCTTTTCAATACATGAAAAGGGAATCAATAGAAAGAGGTTAAAAAGACATGGAAATGAAAGAGATTTTTAAGAGGTATTTAGTGTTTGTTATCGGACTCTATTTTTTAGCGGCAGGTATCGTATTGATTATACGCTCGGCATTAGGGACTACTCCCATATCGAGCATCAATTATGTATTAAGCCTGAATAGTCCTTTATCATTGGGTACTTGTACATTTATCATCAACATGGTGCTTATCCTGGGACAGTTCTGGTTAATCCGTAAGAACAGAACCCGGCAGGATATTATTGAAATTTTTCTTCAACTGCCGTTCTCTTTTATCTTCTCGGCATTCATTGATTTCAATATGATGGTGACAAGCGAAATACATCCCGCTAATTATGGTATGTCGATTGCTTTATTACTTACAGGATGCATAGTGCAGTCTATCGGAGTAGTACTTGAACTGAAACCAAGAGTAGCCATGATGAGCGCAGAAGCATTTGTGAAATATGCATCCCGCCATTATAACAAGGAATTTGGAAAGTTCAAAGTTTATTTCGATATTACTTTGGTTACAATGGCCGTAATTCTCTCCCTCTTACTGACACAAGGTATTCAAGGAGTACGTGAGGGGTCACTCATTGCAGCCTGCATAACCGGATATATCGTGAGTTTCCTGAATCAAAAGATAATGACGAGAAAGACCCTCCATAAATTATTACCAGTCTGGAAGTAAATCCTGCGTCAGTTTTAAATAAACACCTTATAAAAAGGTCGCTTCTTTGAAAGAATCAATATCTTTTCAAAGAAGCGACTTTTTATTTCAGATATAATTATACTTGCATTTACTTCTTCTGCTTATCTATTTCTTTCAGAAGTTCATCGACAGCCACTTTTAATTGGGTATCCTCTCCCTTAACGACTGTCTCCGGATCATTGGCGACCTTCACATCCGGTTCCAACTGGGTATTTTCCAAATAACTGCCATCAGGCAAACGATAGCCGACAATAGGAATACCAAAGACGAGTGAAGGATCTTGTAAAGTTTCCCAAGACACGCTCGTCATTGTACCCGGAACAGGCATACCGACAAGTTTTCCTATATTTTGATGTTTATATACCCATGGAGTTCCATGTGCATTCGAATAGTTGGCTTCACATTGCAGCATAATAGACGGCTTGTTCCAACGACGGCTTGGCATGTCACACGCTTCACGTCCACGGACTACTTGAGTGAAATATTTCTGACCGCTGAACAGTATTTCAATATCTTCGTGCAAACGACCACCACCGTTGAACCGGGTATCAATCACAATTCCATCACAGTTGTTATATTTTCCCAGAATATCCGAGTAAACGGTACGGAAACTGTCATCTCCCATGGATTGAATATGAACATATCCCAAACGTCCTTTCGACCATTTCTCAACATCTGCCGCCCGCTGTTTCACCCAACGTTTGTATAACAACCCATTCAGCTGACCACTCGTAACCGGCATCACTACTTCTTCCCAACGTTCTTTATTTTGCGGATTGTAGATTGAAATCAAGGTCTTCTTCCCTGCTTTATTATTCAACAGACAAGTGATGTCATGATCGGGAGTTATTTCCTCACCGTTAATCTTTTCAATGATACATCCCGCTTTTACTTTGGTACGCGAATGGTCGAACGGACCTTTCTCGATAATTTCGGCAATCTGCATCCCTTTTCCCTGATAATCCCAGTCGAACAGAAGTCCCAGATTGGAAGTAACATCACCTTTACCTTTGGGAGAATAGCGTCCTCCGGTATGTGAAACATTCAACTCGCCCAACCATTCACTCAACAGTTCTGCAAAGTCATAATTGTTATCAATGTGAGGCAGGAACTTGCGATAAGCATTAGTCATGGCATCCCAGTTTACCCCGTGCATATTGACATTATAAAAACGTTTCTGATGTTGTTTGTACACATGGTCAAACATCGCTTCACGTTCAGCTGCCAAATCCATTTTCATTTCAGCCTGATAACTGATTGATTTCAAAGCATCCGACTTGGCATCCATCTTTTGCATATTGCGGCTTCCCAATAAGAAGATATCTCCTTTTTTATCCAGCATCAGCGATGCCCACCCGGTATTGAGTTTATGCAGACGTTTTGTCTCTTTCTCACGGAGATTCATTTTCCAAAGGTCATATCCATCTTCGAAAGCAGAGAAATAGTAGAGATCCTCTCCATCTTTGGATAGTATGGCACTGCCTAAGTCAGAAGAGTTGGGAGTCAGACGTACGATACGGTCTTCAATGCCGTTAAGCTCGACTACTATATCTTTCTGGCCTACTTTTTCCTCATCCGCCTTCTCCTTATCACCGTCTTTCTTCTTGTTATCATCTTTCTCCTTTGCTTTCTTTTGTTCCTTTTCAAGTTCCTTGAGCAATTCGAAATCTTCCTTGCTCAAACGGTAACGATCATAAGCATCCTGATTGAGGAATACCAACATAACATCCTGTTGCGATCCCCAAGAAGCATGTGCACGCATACCATAACGTTCGGTCTGGAAAAGAATGGCATTTCCATCGAGTACCCAATGCGGAGAACCACTGATATATCCACTATTAGTCAGATTGGTTATCGCTCCTCCCTGTGCACTGACAATACCTATATCCGAATAAGGATCATGACGATTGCCGATAAATTCAAGAGTAAACCATTTGCCATCCGGTGACCATTCGTAGTCAAATCCACCTCCGGTGTTATACCATGTAGAACCGTCCGTCACCTGACGCACTTTCTTCGTTTTCAAATCGAGTACCATCAAACGATTGCGGTCTTCGATAAAAGCCAGCTCTTTACCATCCGGCGAATATTGCGGATAAGCACGTTCTACCGTTTTGGACGGTAATAAAACTTCCTCCTCAATAAGAGTGGCATTAGGGAAATTAGGGTCTTCCTTACGGCTTATTTTTGCAGTGTAAAGTTGCCAATTACCGGTGCGTTCACTGGCATAAACCAGTGTCCGGTTGTCCGGAGCAAAAGAGACGGCAGCTTCTTTCGCGGGAGTATTTGTAATTTGCTTGGTTGTAGCATAGTCAGTTGAAGTTACAAAAACGTCACCACGTACAATAAAAGCAACCTGTTTGCCATCCGGAGATACGGAAGCGGAAGTGGCTCCCTGTGAGAATTTAAGTGCAGCAACCTGCTCTTCATCATCACGGACAAGCTCTACTTTTACTTTTTCCGGACGGGCACCGGGTTTCTGGGTATAAAGTTCACCGTCATAGGCATAACACAAAGTTCCTTTATCGCTGACAGACAAGAAACGTACCGGATGAGTCTTAAAAGTAGTGACAGCCTTTACTTCTTGTGGAGTATTCAATGGGAAAGTATACACATTAAAAGAACCTCCATTACGTTCACTCAAAAAATAGACTGTATTACCATCAGGTGCATATACAGGATTACGGTCCTCCCCTCTTCTGTTTGTCAGGTTCGTATGTTTTCCGGTTTGGGTATTGTATAACCAAATATCTCTCGTAATGGATGAAGTGTGATGTTTTCTCCATTCATCCTCAAAACCTTTGCGGTCCTGATAAAGAAAGTTCTTTCCTGCTTTATCAAAACAAACGAGTTCGGCGGGAGTTGCCAATACTTGTTCGGTGCGTCCTCCGTCTACAGAAACTTTGTATAATTCTGTCATTGCTCCCGTAGGAAACAAAGCACTGTTTGCAGGATCTTGTATGGAAGCGGAGAAAAGGACATACTTTCCATCCGGTGTAAAAGCCGAGGGAATTTCCGATGCGGAATGGTAAGTCAGTCTCCGGGCGACACCTCCGTCGGCAGGCATGATGAACAGGTCGAAATTTCCATTCCGGTCACTGGCAAATGCGATTTGTTTTCCGTCGGGAGACCAGACGGGATTGGATTCATAAGAGGCTTGTGTGGTAAGTTGAACGGCAGTTCCTCCTTGTGCGGGAACTTTATAAATATCTCCTTTATAACAGAAGACAATCTCGGTTCCATCCGGTGAAATACGTGCATCACGCATCCACAAAGGAGTGATTGCATAGCTGGATAATGCTGATAATACCAGTGCTAACGAAGTTATTAGTTTCTTCATATCAATTTATTATATATTTATTCTGAAAAATCAGTTTGAATTAGTTTTCCCGTGTAATTATAGAATGCTTTGTCACCAAAATCTTTGAAAAAGAAGGCGTATTTATCCACTCCCGTACAATGACAAACGCCAATTTGCCGGGGAAGGTATTCCTGCAAATAATCTGCAATGATCTGATATTTTTGTTTTTCCGCATTATGAATGTGAAAACCTCCGAGAAGTAACTTGCAGGAAGATTCAGGAAATGCAGCCCGAACGGTACGCAAGATATTGGTGATCCCCCGGTGAGAACAGGCGCTCAACACAGAAACTCCTTCCGGTTCCACTAACACCATTGCCAATTCATCCTGAAAGGTATCCGGTATTTTGCAACCATCTTCTTGCTGAACCCAGAAGCGTTCAAAATGGGTATCCTCCTGATTGATAATATCAATAGATGGAAAAAGAAAAACTCCGGGAAGCAGTTCGGTCTGCTCTGTGATAAAGCGGAAACGGGAAAGATCAAGATTTTGCGTATGCTTCATTCCATTCTCACGTTCATCCTTGAATTTAGGAGAAAAGATTTCACGTTTACAGACAACGGTTGCCTGTGTATTCAATTCCAAAAAATAACGCAGTCCCCCCGTATGGTCACTGTGACCGTGGGATAATATTAAATAATCAACTTTTTGTAAATCAATGTGCAACAGACGGGCATTACGGATAAACAAGTCAGATGCTCCCGTATCGAAAAGAATTCTATTCCCTTGGATCTCAATATAGAGAGAAAGACCATGCTCTGCCTGCAATTTACGTCCATAGACACAATTCTCCACAAGAGTCGTTATTTTATAGCTCATGACATTTAGTTATCAAACAAATAATGTAAAATAAAAAGTTCTGCCACAAAATTATAATAATTCTGTGGCAGAACAAGCAATCTAATCAATTAAAATTCTTGACTTTTCAATCTTTCTGATTGAATCCTTATTTTTATCCTTCAAAAGGTTATACCATTTTTCCCATCTTGTAAGCTTCCTGCATATAGGGAGTATCCTTAATTTCCCCTACCTTCCATGCACCAATTCCATAAACCGTTCCCTTTTCCTGCGGTCCTTCCAGGCAATCGAGGAAGCCACGGAAACCATCAATGGTACGTTCCATCATTGCTTTATTATTTTCCGCAGCCGCAATAATGAAATAAAATTCCTTATTGGTTATTTCCGTATAGCGTGCACAGCAGCGGTCGATCATAATCTTCATCTGTCCGCACATGGTATAAAAATAGACCGGAGTTGCCATCACAATCACATCTGCAGCAATCATCTTCTCTACAATTTCCGCTGCATCATCCTTCTGCGGACAAGGTTTACCGTACATACTGCAAACACTGCATCCCGTACAAGGATGAACTGTTTTGTCTTTCAGGAAAATCTTCTCCACTTCATTACCTGCTTCGAGAGCACCTTTCATAAATTCATCACATAATAAATCAGAATTACCACCTTTACGTGGACTGGATGAAATTATCAAAACCTTTTTAGCCATAACTTTACTTTATTACTTTTTATTTTCAGAATTCTTTCTATCAACGATTCACTTTGCAAAAGTAGAGAAATAAAAGCTGATCGAATGTAGACAAATTACAGAGAAAGATACCTAAATTACAGATTCCATGTTTTACTGGTAATTTTACGCAATCTCTTGTACATAGTAAGCCGGCTTTTCGGGATAAGTCTTTACCATTTGGAACTCTTGTTTTATCAGTTCTTCCATTTTTGCTATTTGCTGTTTCATACCTATTTTTGTTTCCACTTGGGTATTGCTATGCCCCACAAATGCTATAAGCAATATCATTAAAGACAGTGCTTTCAAATTAGTCATAGGTTTCTGTACTTTCATGCTATCAGGTTATTTGATATATTTTACCTCCGCTGTGTTACTATCACAAAGAAAACAGTCGGTCAATACGGTGTCGTCGGGAAGTATGATGTATTCCACATTTTCAGGAGCGAACAACTTAAATACAAATTGTTTTTTCCAGATGCCGATTAAGACCAAATCGTTATCATTCGGTATTTCTATTTCATGCTTCTTACAATACCATGACACCCTGTCGTAATAATATACTATTCTGTGTTTTATTTTGGATAATCTCTGCTTAAACTCATCCGTACCATATATATAACCCATATAAGCATCTGTAACAAGTATGGTATTAGGATATATCGGTTTAGGGAATCCTTCTGCCTTCCGGCGTAAAAAGTCTTTCTCCCTGTAAGGATCGAAAGTGTCCCCTTGAGGTAACGGACGATTTTTATCCATGTAGAGAACATAAAACGACCACCAGCCGGAATCATATTGTCCTAGGACAGATAAAACGATTCCAGTATAGGGATGTGCGAATCCTAACATGCCTACAGAATAACCCGGCACTACTTTTGAAAAAGGAATGGTACAACGGCGGAAAAACAAATGTCGGGGGAAAGTGATAGTTCCGTTCATCCTATCCAATACAAAACGTCGAGAAGGAGGAAATAACCCATATAGAAACATGACGAACATTACAATTGTCATTCCGGGTATAGGGGAAAAATATGTATCACCGTAAAGGTTATCCATGTCTGCATAAATAGCCCATGCAAGGGCAAAGGCCGGAACTCCTCCAACAATTATTAAAGTTTTCCTTATTAGAAATCCCAAGTCGAAAATCAAAAATTCATCATCTACCCTTTCTATTTTCATATCTCGGACAATTTCGTTGGTTAATACAGTGGGAAATGGGTATATGATATGCTCCATTAGACGCTGCTTACCTTGAAGAATCGCTAGTGCTATCAATGTGCAAATAACTATTAATCCTATTATTAGGATGAATGTCATTCCGGATGCAAGAAGTAACAATAACTTGCCCCATAAAAAATTGAAGATCCATAATTTGCCATAGGATAACTCCTTAAGATACGCCATGCTATAAAATCCTAATGCTCCTATTGCTATGCCGCTTATAATCATAATTATTCCTGCAATTATCCTCATTGTGGACGGGCGATTTCTATCTATTTCCATATTCATTATTATAATTAGAAATTCCAAACGCTTTTACTATCCGGAGATATAAATACTTGTTCTAATTTAGTCTTTGCTTCGTTATAAAGAAGCCTTCTTGACTCTAAAGGTACATTCATCTCTTCCATATAGGGATTTCTTTCTCAATTTCAACATGTTCCTGCTCCTTCTTATTTCTGTATTTCTCAAATTCCGGCATGTCCGGCAATTCCTCTTCCTCCATGTATACTTGTATGAAGCGGGCAAAGCGCTTAGCAGCATCTATACCGCCATAGATATTTAAAGTGATTCCACCCAAAAAACGGGACGGATTGGCTATTACAAGTTGTTCTTCACCTTTCCCACTGAATGTCTTCGCTTGTGAATTAAAAGACATGGTAACCACCGCTTGTTCATAAGGAATAGTCTCTTTCCTCTGAAAGCGAAATCGGGCAGGAATAGTTATCGTTTTAGTAGTACGGTCAAAAACTACTCGACGCCAAGGTTTGAGGCAAATACCTATCATACCTAATAATGTGGCAACATCCAGTTGAAGAAGAATTAAGGCTCCTGAGTAACCTTCTGGCACAACATTCTGAGGAGTAGCACCTACATATGTAACTAAAACAATGAACAGGATAAAAGGCACAAGAAAACAAAGAACTCTTTCATAAATACCATCATTGACGATAATAATCTGTTTATCATCAATCCTCTTGAATGAATGTTCTCCAACAGGAGGTATTAAATATTCCGGTAAAGGTACGTCTTTTAAACTACCGTCATTCTTCAATGATATATTGGGAAATAATTTCCAAATAATATATAACACAATTATTCCAGCCAGACAAGAGCTACCCGTAATCGTAATTATGCCTAGTGAAATATTTGTGAAGGTTACTGTATTATTACCCTTATCTAGCATTACCATCAAAACCGTAACCGAACCTGGAATCAACCCCACTACAAATATTGATATCCAACATATCCTTACATGCCACTTTTCTCTTCTCCTTTCGGCTTCTCTACGCTTGACATCGGCTATGATTTCACGTATCGATTGCTTGTTACTCTTTTTTTTCTGTTCCTTCATTTCATCTGTTTCCTTGTCATATTATAATTTTATTTAAATAGCAAATCCATATTTTCTTTTAAAATTCCCGGAATGCCTCAAAAAAAAGAATACCGAGGTTCGTCCATAAGGAGTGCCATTATTATGAATTCGGTTATATTCCACATTATTACCATGATGACACAATATATATATTTCCAACGGATTTCTCTTAACTCTTTTGAACGGATTTTCTCAACTCTTTTTTTAAAATCATGATATGATTTTTTCAATTTCTGTCTTCTCGCTCGTTCCAGCATCTTCCTGTCGGATTCCAGCACCTTCCTGTATTGTTCCATCGATCTCCTGTATCCGGCGGCACAGTTCTCATAGGTGGCAAGCACAAAAAGTCCAGTCATGGGTGAGATGATGAGGCTATGGAGCCCGATCCACAAGTTTCCGATTTTGATAATCACGAATATCGTGAAGATTATCGTAACAATAATGGTCATTCTGTCTAAGAACTTGTCAAATCCCTTCATATCCCGATTAAATATTTACTTCCCATAACCTATTTTATTTTCAATCGCTTTCTATTTTCTTTCTTCTTCTCATTCTCTTTCACTACCTGCAGCATTTCATTGATTAAATCCTCTTCATTGCGTGTATCAAAATACTTTGTCTTTTCCACCCTTTCTACAATATTTCCCTGTTTGTCATATTTAAAAAGTACAATATCTTTGGATGTATCCGAAAGATAAACACATCTTACCTCTTTCCCATTCTTATAATAAGTGCTATCAATGAAATCGCTCCCGATACAATCAACGTGAATATCAAAACCATCCGACTTAAGTTCCGTGAAACTGCCTGTGAGCTTCATGTCAGCATCGAATCTAAATTCCTTCTTTCCGTTTTTTTCGACAATCGTCTTTTTGATATGACTGACAATACCATTCTTTATACTTTCTCCGATAAGAGTGTCTCCTGATATTTTCTCTATATTGCACACGATGTCATAGTCCCCGTCTGTACGGGGAATCCTTTTTTGGGCTTCTTCATAAGATAGTCCCCGAAAGAAGTAAGTGGTTCTCTTTTTCCCCGTGTCAAAATAGCATTGCACACTTTTTCTCAGATTACCACCTCCGTCGTATTCATTCTTTTCCTCATAGTCGTTGTCTTCAAGCAATACGTAGTCATTGTTTATGTTTCTGACGTATACCGGTTTGCGCTTGCGTTTGTCGTAATATTTCCGCAACGAATAATCAACGGTATCCCCTTGGGCATTCAATGTTAACGATTCCTCACTTTGGGGAGCGTATCTCATCATCTCAATATTGCCCGACGTCTTCGATTTTCTTTCTACGGTAAATTTTTCATTGTCCGTATACGTATAATAATCCGTACTCTTATTTTCAGTCACCTCCATTGTTTCAGCATCTTTTTCATACATACGAGATGTTCTGGTCCATTGCACCTCTGACAAACGATTCTTTTCATCGTACTTGTTTTCATAAGTCGTCACGGTTATGCGGTCATAAGTTTCCTCTTCCGAAACAGTTTTAGTTCCACAAGCATACAGGACGGCGACCAAAAGCAATAATTTTATTTTCATATACTTAATTTTAGGGCAGGATAACGTCGGCAAATCAATAGATTTTTTTATTAATAATTCCCTCTTGCAAATCCCGCATCGTTAATCGTTTATATTCTTGTTTTTTTCTCATGAACAGACCTTTTATGAAACCGGATATTTCATCTCCTTCTTCCGGGAAATAATCGTTAAAATGAAAATCATTCATTGTATCTCCCATTTAAAGGTTTTGTCAAAATAATCTCTGTATCGGGTAGAGCAGATAGGTCTGGGAGTTACTCCACGCAGGACTTTCCTATAGACGTTTATTAACAATCATAGGAAATAGAAGCCTTTGCGACACGAGTAATTATACCATTACCGGCTAAAGATGATAAAAACAATGTGATTGATTCTTCTTCGTAGTTTATATGTGAGTCAAATATTAAATCCAGTTTCCCATCTCCATCTATGTCACCGGCAAATAAAAGACGCAGTACTGAATCATAAAACTTATCGATATTAAAGAACTCCACTTCTTGTGAATTGTCTTTACAGAGAGTCATTTTATAATTACACCAATATGAATACTCTTTATTAGGTTCGTATTCTTCTTTATTTTCATCCGAAAGTTCTGCAAAAACACTGATAGTATACTTAGAAGAATTAAAGTTTATAACCATAGGCGTTTTAGGTGCAATATATCCCGTTCCTATAGGGATACTATCTACAATACCATTCTTTAAAGTAGGCATATTAATAAAGAACAGACTGTTTCTACCGCTTTTAATGTATTCACACTCCATCCCAAGGCATTCGTCTGTATAAGTGCTTACTGTATATTTTGCTCTATCTATACAATAATTCCCAGTAATAGTATCACGATAAAATTCTTTCCAACTGTTATTTATAATTTGGGATTCTTTACCTATCGTATATCTTCCTCCCGGAAGTAACATCTTAACACTATCAAGAGCGGTTTTCTTATCTATTGAGACATTATTCATACTATTCAGTGTATCAGACGCTATGTTTGTAACAATAGTATCGTTTGTGGGTGTTAAAGTGGATTTTCTGTTTGCTGCTCCAGAACAACTTAATAATAACACGAAAGTTATTAATGCGAAATAATTTCTATTCATCTTATCATTTTTTACAGTTATACATATCGGTTAATTAAATGATATTATTCAGAATAAACATATTTGTAATTATTAGGTGCTGAAGTAAATATATTATCTATTCCGTTTATACTATACGATCCATCGCCATAATAATCCCAATACACTCTTTTACTATCAATAAATTTATAGCTGACCACTAAGGAGTCTTTATCAAATTTTATGAATAGGTCTTTTCCTTTGTAGAAGTCGATGTCGAGGAATTGATACTCAACGTCTATTTCGTAACGGATGCCGGGCATTGAATCCTCTTCATTCACAAAATAGGATTCTCCCAATAGGTCCAGTATTTCCCGGTAGGTCATCCCTGTCTTCAAACGGTTATTTATCAAATCGTCAATCATAAACTTTCTGGAATAATAATGACCGCCCCATTCGTCCCAACCTTTCCGGTTGAATGGAACACAACGATGATGTGTACATCCCATTTGCACGCAAACAAACAGGGATAACACAAATACAAAAACTGCTTTGCTTATCTTTTCATTTGACATTAATCCCTCACTTCATATAATGCGATTCCATGATTAATCACCAACTTATCAGATAATCATAAAGCCGGTAAACTTTGCCTGCTTTCCATTCACGGCCATTAGGAGTATAGATACTGGAGCCTTGTTTGTCGATATTCATAAACATATCCTTTTTCCCGTCAGTGAAAAAAGCGAAAGGAATTGCCGGCATTCTCACCAGACGTGCTGTTGTATGCTCCAAATCCAAACCGCTTTTCCGCAATTCTTCTTGTATTTCTATCATGTATGCTATTTTATCCTCCATAATATACCACCTTCCATGCAGTCGTTCTTGTACATTGTCATCAATAATAAGGCACATATCGCATATGTCATATTCATCTGCATCAGGACTTCTCAGTGTCATATCTCCTTTTTCATTCCGTTCAAACTCCACAATACCGGATAGTCTTTTTGTTCTCCGCAATCTCGTTTCACCGGCAACAAGGGGGAGCTGTTCTTCATCTTCCGTCAGGTATCTCTCCTCCCATTCTATATTCCCATTCGAATGAAACGTCACAATAACGGATTTTGTCACTTTTTCCCTCCATCTCGCTTCACCATAATACGTAATATTGGGGCACAGCTCTTTGTCCTCCATCAGTTCCGTAAACTTCACGCCTTTTTCCATTTGGCGAGCCATATATGCTGTGGTGCTAAGTCCGTCTTTGAAATTGCTCTTAAACTCTTCAAAGTCCCAGCAAGGAAGGCAAGCCTCCCGGTTGATTTCTACAGAATCGGTTATACCGGTTTCATCGATTACTTTACCGTTCGGAATACGATAATAGAAACCGGCTTCGATTTTACCCCATACATCACCCGAGTTTTCCAAAGCATCCAGATTATGTGCAGTAATAAGGAACGGTTTCACCCATTTCGGTGTATACTTCTCTGCACTTTGAATATTAGACAAGCTGGATAGTTTTGACGCTTCCTCTCCAAGCACGCAATAGTCCAGTTCGAAGACGAGCCAATCGTGATATTCTTTTTTCCATCGCCATAGTGTTACGTCCAGACGTGGCTTGCCGTCTTCCATGTTGACAAGCCCGTTTTCATTGCCTGCCTCCGCAATGGCAAGTGTGTCTTTACTGCTGTTACTTTTGGCATATAACTGGATATATTCTTTCTTTGTTTCCCAGCGGTACAGTTTCCCGGGTCGTCCTTCAAAATCGGTTCCCTCCTCACAATGTGGTTTTCCATATTTCTTTGTGGCTGCTTTCACCAACTTGGCGAAACCTTCTTCGTCTGTTTCCCTCTTGCCTTTTACCTGCACTAATGTGCCTTGTTCTGTTGTTACCATGCTGAGGTCTGTAAAGTCAAATCCCCGGAAAGTGGCTTCCGTTCTTTTACTGCCTCCCTTGTTTCTGTAAGCCACCAAAGGCGGAAACAGTTCATCCGTTTCCGTATTGTAAAATTTGAGGGTATCTACTTTGTACCGCACTTCAATCTTCTGCTGTGTGGTATCTAAGAGGGAAGACATCATAGCGGCTACGTTTAGGTTGTAGTCCGGATTGTCTAAGTTGAAAACCTGTTTCCCTATCTGTGCCTTTGCGCAACCAACCAAGCCGAAAAGACTTGTTACTCCCATGATTATAACTGTTTTTAGTCTCATAACTGATATGTCAAATTAAAATTCCGTATTAATATTCATCTCCCTGATAATGTTTGCACTTAATTAAAATTTCCATCTCCAATTATTGTATCCTTGATAATAATCTAACGCTATCATAAAGATATCAGGTTATTTGATATATTTTACCTCCGCTGTGTTACTATCACAAAGAAAACAGTCGGTCAATACGGTGTCGTCGGGAAGTATGATATATTCCACATTTTCAGGAGCGAACAACTTAAATACAAATTGTTTTTTCCAGATGCCGATTAAGACCAAATCGTTATCATTCGGTATTTCTATTTCATGCTTCTGACAATACCATGACACTCTGTCATAATAATATACTATTCTGTGTTTTATTTTAGATAATCTCTGCTTAAACTCATCCGTACCATATATATAACCCATATAAGCATCTGTAACAAGTATGGTATTAGGATATATCGGTTTAGGGAATCCTTCTGCCTTCCGGCGTAAAAAGTCTTTCTCCCTGTAAGGATCGAAAGTGTCCCCTTGAGGTAACGGACGATTTTTATCCATATAGAGGACATAAAATGACCACCAGCCGGAATCATACGCACCAAGGACAGGAATGACAATTCCACTGTAAGGATGTGCAAAACCTAAGTTTCCGTTAGAATACCCCGGAATTACTTTTGAAAAGGGAATGGTACAACGTGGAAAAAACAAATGGCGGGGAAAAGTCACAGTACCCTTCATTCTGTCTAGTACAAAACGATGGGAAGGAGCAAGTAATCCGTTTAAAAGCAGAAAAAAAGAGGCTACTATTCCTCCACTTATGGGAGGTGAATAAAGATCACTAGATGGATCATTTATTTCTCGATAAATGACGATTATTCCTACGCATGAAAGAATCCCCCCGATGACTATCAAAGTACTCCGGATTAAGGAATTCGGATTGAAGACGAAAAATTTATCATCAGCTCTTTCTACATTCATGCTATCGGCAAGCTCAGCCGTTAATACAGTTGGAAAGGGATATATAATATGCTCCATCATTCTGCTTTTCCCCATCCATATCTTTGTTGCGATTAATACACCTACCAAAATCAGTCCTATTGACATCAAAAATATCATTCCGGATACGAAAAGTATTAATAGCTTACCCCATACATACTCAAAAATCCATAGCTCCTCATAAGGCCAATTGGTAAAGCGCCACATTCCATTACAACAAACCAAAAATACCGGAATTCCGCATAGCAATACAATGATGCCAAATATTATTCTGATTGTAGAGGGACGGTTTCTATCTGTTTCCATTTCCATACCTGTTTCTATTTTTTTCAAAAATCCCACACATCTTTACTGTCCGGAGATATAAATACTTGTTCTAATACAGTCTTTGCTTCGTGATAAAGAAGCCTTCTTGCATCTAAAGGTACATTCATCTCTTCCATATAGGGATTTCTTTCTCAATTTCAGTATGTTCCTGCTCCTTCTTATTTCTGTATTTCTCAAATTCCGGCATATCCGGCAATTCCTCTTCCTCCATGTATAGTTGTATGAAGCGGGCAAAACGTCTGGCTTTATCCATATCACCGTCCATCAAGAAAACTCCACTTAACAGACTGGGTGAATTGGAATTGGAAATTATTATACTTGACACACACCCCAGCGAACCAGGCCCCATGTAATAACGAATCGTGAGTTCAGCCTGACTATAAGGTATCGTTTCTTTTTTATGCAGCAGAAGTCGTCCTGGTATAGTTACGGTCCTGGAAACACGATCAAAAACAATCCGCCGCCAAGGCTGTAGAATGGCACTTATTCCTGGTGTCAGGATGAGCAAGTACAACTCAAGAAGCAGTAATGTACTTCCATAATCTTCAGTTGTAAGTTTTGAAGGAGTGGCATCTGCAAAATAGACCAGGGCTAAAAAGATAATAAAAAGGAGCAAAAACAGAAAAATCCTCGCCAATACGTCATCATTATCAATGACAATCTGTTTGTCATCACACCGGCTTAAATATTCAGGCTCTACCAAAGTTTCCGAAGAATCCGGCAAACATTGCGTATTTCCCGTACTTTCGCCATTTTTCAGAGGTATCCGGATAGCCAGATTCCGGGCTTCTTTAAACAGGATGTACATAAACAGGTAAATTCCACCGTTAATGGCTATCAATCCAAGCATGACGTTGGTGAAGGTATTACGTATATCTGACAGCGTGACGAATATAAGTAATGGGAAGAAAGATATAAATGTGCCCCACAACATGATATGGGATTTGCATATACGCCACCTTTCCTTTCTCTTTTTCTTTCTCCACTCAGCCTCTCTACGCTTGACATCGGCTATGATTTCACGCCTCGATTGCTTGTTGCTCTTTTTTTTCCGTTGCTTCATTTCATCTGTTTTCTTGTCATATATATACAGCTAAAGCCAACCAATTATTCAATTTGATATTTATCAAAAATGGTAAAATTGCCAAAATATTACCTGCTTGGAATAGGGATATTATAATATTTACTCTTTGTTACCATCCGAATCATATCTTTCAATGGTATTCCAGCCTCCGCCCTTACGCTCGGCAACCGATTTGAGCTTTCCGTTAGCGTAATACTCCTTGCGATAGACCTCGCTATCAGCTTCACAACGGCCCTCTTCCCGCAACTTTCCGGTATCAAAGTAACGTTTATATGCTCCTTCACGCTTACCGTTCTTGAAAGTATATTCCGATTTACATTGGCCTGATCCAAAATAAAATTCCTTTGTTACTCCGTTCAATTTGCCATTGAGGTAGTTTGACGACTTTTCAGGAGTGCCGTCAGTGAAATAAGTAATCTCTTCTCCATTCTTTTCATCGTTTCTGTAAGTGGTGGACTTTTCAGGCTTGCCGCCTTTACCATATCTAATCCAGACACCCTCTTTTTTGCCGTCTTTATAGCTACTTTTGCTACGGGGCTTGCCGTCTTTCCACGTTTCGCTCCACTGACCATCGGGCAAGCCGTTCTTATAGAAACTGATGCGAGTCACATCACCTACGTTGCCCGACAAATGTTCAGTCCATTTGCCATCGCGTTTACCGTCTTTATAACATTCGTCGAGCGTCAGAGTGCCGTCGCTGTCGTATCGGCGGTCATAACCATCTTCAATCCCTAACTTATATACTTTTTCTGTTTCAACTTTGCCGTTCGAGTGATATGTCCTGCTCACGCCATCCACTTTGCCGTCTATAAACGTTCGCTCACTTTGCACGGTCTGTCCGTCACCATAATAGCGCTTGTATAATCCATCCCTGTTTCCCTCTTTGTAACGGCACTCTTCAAGTAGTTTGTTCCCTTTGAAATGTCGGTAATTACCATGATACATGCCATCCTTAAAGTCAGCGAGAATGTACTCCGAGTGGTAGCCGTCAATCAGGCGGTGAGAGCCGTTGAGCGGGGTCTTTTCTTCATTATTCAAGCGAAAGAGCATCCGACCATCCCCATAGTTGATAACAGTGATTTCTTCTATTTGGTAAACTTTTTCCTGTGCCGTACTCGTAAGTACCATTACTCCGAAAAGGAGCAGTAACATAATTTTTTTCATATTTTTTTATTGTATTACTTGAGTTTCATTTAATTAGTGTATAGGTCTTTTGCCCGTCCAGGCAACCTGCAATTCTTGGTTGCTATAACAGGCTAATACTCAACCGACAAAAGTAATACAAATAAATTATAAGAAAAATATTTTGCTTATAAATATAATATATATTTTAATTATTATAGGATTTGAGCTAAATTAATATGCCTGTGATTCGGATGAGCACATAACTAAACGACCCTCAATCTATTGATTTATAACCGAATATTATTTCACCTGAATCCTTTTGAAAATGGAAACATGATTATCCCAATCGCATTGTACGAAAAAGGAATATAGCCATATTTGATATGGCTATATAAAAAGTTGTACCGTGGTTACTTTGAGAGCAACATTTTCAAGTCATTCTTGCTGATGCCCATGTATTTGCATACCTTTAGCTCGCTTATGCCGTCAGCCAGCATTTGCCGGACTGCGTTTCTGTCTCTTTCATACGCTTCCAATCTATTGAAAATGGTATCAGTCAAAAAGTCTATTCCCTCTGAAAAGGCTTTTTCTCCTTCCGGGGTATTAAAGTCTATCGTGCAGATTTGGGCACACTCCTTATGAAGTATCAAATAGTAAATTCCTCCGACTAGGATTGCAGCGATACTTTTAATATTTACTTTTGCAGGTTTAAACAGCGTTTCGTAATATGTAATCAAATTAAGGTTCATGACGTCTCGCGTTTCCGCCGTTCTTTTTGTGGTATCATTGACAACTGACATTTCGTAAAGCAACAGCTTTTGCATAACGGGATTATCTGACAAGTTCTTGAAGAGTATCTTGAGTGTTTCAGCGAAGAACTTTTTAGGTCCCAATACATTCAAGTTGGAAATATCGATGGCATTGTTTATCCAGAAGTCATATTGCTTGGCAAGTTTGTCATAGAGATTATCCATCGAACCGTATCTTCTATAGAATACGTTGGCTTCCACCCCTGCGGCTTTCGTCAAGGTGCTTAGATTGACATTGCCGAAACCCTGTTCCGCCACGAGTTTTTCGAGTTCGGACATTACATCCCTGTCTAATTGTTCATTAGTCCGTCTGTTTCGAGTTTTTTTCTCTTCCTGCTTCATTCTTATATTGTATTTATACTGGCTATATCTGCTTTTCTATAGATGGTTTTATTGCAAATATAGGTGTTTTACACTTTACAAGCAATATATTGGTGATAAAGATAACGCCAATGGTGGCTTGATATTTAGATAATAGACTAATTAATTTGCTTATTTATCCCTTCAATCATACTTGTATTATGGTATTCGTTTTTGCAGTTGGGATAGCAGGGAACGGGCAGCAGTTTGCCGTCTTTCGCCATACCCTCGTATTTCTCTATGATATGTTTGGCAACTTCCAACAGACGGATGTTACTTTCCGTACCCGTTTTCTGGCGTTTGGTCTTAATCCACAGATGACCGTCAAAGGATATTTCCAGATTCTCTTTCGTCAAGTGATACATGTCCGTCCAGCTTAACCCTGTGAATGTGCAGAAAATGAACAAGTCACGAATCAATTCATAGCTTTTCTTCTTGAACGTGCCGTTGATAAGCAGTGTGATTTCCTCTTTTGTCAGAAAGCCCCGTTTGGTTTCTTCTTTTGTGATGCTGTACCCGTAGAACGGATCACACTGTAGCCAACCGTTATTTAGCATTTGAAATCCATGTAACTCAGCACTTTGAAAACTATATTGCAATCATCTGCCTGCCAAAAGAAAGTAACGGGATAGTAATGTAACTTTGTCCTCACTTGGCTTTTTGTTGGTTTCGGATGGCGTTCTGTTCTGTTCTTTCTCTCGCCTAAATCGCTATTTGTCAGCCTTATTACTACGCTTTGCGCTAAGTCTCAATTTTAATTCATATCTTTGTTCAGGATACGAACAATATAATACAATGAAGAAAATACTACTGACTGACTCTCATAAAGATAAGCTGTTTCAAATCCCTCTTTTTCGGGATTTACCTCTGAATATCAAACTTTCTTTGCTTGAGAAACTTGAATTTGTTATCTATGCAGCAGAAAAAAAAGAGATTGTTGTAACCCAAGGTACCCCATGCAATAAATTATATGTATTATTAGAAGGAAAACTACGCACAGACATTATAGACGGACTTGGAAACGAAGTAATGATTGAATATATCATTGCTCCACGAACTTTTGCTACTCCTCACCTATTCAATACAAACAACACATTGCCAGCTACATTCACAGCCTTGGAAGACAGCATATTACTCATGGCAACAAAAGAGTCAACTTTCAAAGTAATCAGTCAGGATCCACAAGTATTACATAATTTTCTTTGCATAGCAGGAAATTGCAATATCTGTACCGTATCCCGCCTGAAACCTCTTTCACGCAAAACCGTACGGGAAAGATTCATTGTTTATCTATATGAACATAAGAAAAAAGATTCATTGGTGGTAAATATCATGCATACTCAATCCCAACTTGCCGAATACTTAAATGTATCACGTCCCGCCCTATCTAAGGAAATCAATAAGATGATTAAAGAAGGGCTTGTCACTATGGAAGGAAAACGAATAGAGATTTTAGATCAAATAACTTTAGAGAAATATCTGTAATAATCTATTCCATAACAATAAAGATAATTATCAGGGAAGTCCCTAAAACAAAAAATCATCCTTACTGCAATATGTGTAGTAAGGATGATTTTATAAACTCAAAACTTTTCAAAAATTCTCTCTCTATTTAATTCTTATTATTTCCTTGGGTTTACCATTTTACGAACAATATTTTCGGATTGATATTCAATGATACCCAACCCCAGTCCTGCCAGCTTTTATGATTACCTGTTTTCACAATATCCATTGTCTTCGTGCCACGCATAAAAGAATATCCGGCAGAGAGTTTCACATCTTTCATGATTGACCAGTTTATCTGATAATCAACTTCCGAACCTAATGATTTCTTTAAGTCCTGAACTTTAACTGCTGTACTAAAGTAATGGTAATTAAGTTCCATATCCACCTTGTCAGATAGACGGAAACGACCTCCGATACGAGCATCCATCAATCCCGGTGCATAACCATTTGCAAATGTAGAAGCATAAAAATAATCCATTGCTCCATAGAATTTATGATGGGTCCCATAAAGAGGATCAAAAGCCTTATACTTACCGCCATTTCCTTTATCACCGCTTAAATAATCAAAACTAACTACGGCTCCCCATGTCTGATTAAACGTATAGGCGGCTTGTATGCTTCCCATCAAAGCTGAAACTTTCTCCGCAGCTTTATTCTTACCCATCTGATAGTAGAAAGCACCATCCAGATTCCAGTTACTATTCTTATAAGTGAGGTAAGTACCCATTGTTTGTAAATAGCGGGTATGAGAATCATCCGTAGCTTTATCGCCCGTTTCCAATCCCAGATTCATAAACAATAAAGAAGCTCCGAACGGAACATTGTCCGCTTTATAATGATACCAGACAGTTTGCATATTCTTATAAGGCTGTCCGGTAGAAGAATCATAGTAAGTACCTCCACTTGTTCTATTGTCATTATTCTGGTTAAAAGCAAGAATCAGATGCACTTCATTATTTTTGTTAGCATATCCCAGCTTCAACGCATCGTGGTAACGACCCGCTACATTCCAATCCAGTCCTCCCAAAATACGTTCATCATCATAAATCAATGACTGACGTCCCAGTTGAGCAAAGAACCCTTCACCAAAGTTCAGTTTCGCCCAAGCCTCATTCAACATAAAACGCCCATTCTTCTCAATCTGCGGGTCTTGTCCCCAAACACCGACATGCTGTGCCGACATCTTTAGTTCCAGATCCGAACGTTTATAATCCATCGAGAGGCGTGCGCGGTTATTGATGAAAGAGGTAGGAGCTACCCCTTTATCCCGTGGAGTCAGTGCACCATTCCGATACTCCGCACGAGGTCTGATTTGCATAGACATCGTAAATTCATTCTCTTTCTCCGTGTTTTGTGTATATGCCATGCTTGGCAACAGCATAAGCAAGAATGACCAATAAAATGTTTTCATTGATATTGAAGTTTTAGTGATTCGATATTTCAATTTAAATTATAAGTATGCACACTGACTCCCTGTGCGGCCGGAAGGTAATTGATTCCATACCAGCACATTTGCAACAGGACAAATGATACTAACAGAATAATCAATGCAGGACGTGCCTTCAATGGCTTGCCTAATCTGAAATGGATATACACCAGATAAGCGAACCAGGTAGCTGCTGCCCAAGTCTCTTTCGGGTCCCAAGCCCAGTAATGCCCCCAGGCTTCTTTTGCCCAGATAGCTCCGGTAAGCATACCTAATGTCATAAATGCCAGACCTACATAGGTGAGGTTGTCACACAAATCCATCTCTTTCCGTTCAACCTCCTTCTTTTTGAACCAAAGCAGATAGACGGCCATCACCGTCGCCGCTCCCAACATAGCATAAGCAAACATATACACAATGACATGAAGGGCAAACCACGGGCTTTGCAAAGCAGGCATTAATGTCTTATTGTGAATCTCCGGTTTGAAGATATTGATACAGATAAAGACCAATGAAAGGATGCAACTGAAACTTAAAATCCATTTATACTTCCAGCGTGCATAGGTTATCAATCCCGCCAACGGAAGGAAGAAAGAATACCACAGCCGTGTCTCTCCCATTGTCCGCATCGGAGGACGTTCTAATGAAATCCACATTCCGATAATGAAGCTGAAGAAAATAGCCAGACCTAAGAAAGTAAATCCATAAGCCCATCCCGGTTTTGTACCTTTCCAGGCAGCAAAAGCTCCCAAAGCCCAACAAACCAGTGCAGCTATTGCAAATAGTATAAAGTATTCCCAACTCATGCTTTGTCCTCCTCTTTCCTCTTTTGTGCGCTGACAAACAGACAGATGGCTCCTGCCATCATCATTATAATTCCTGTGTAAACAACCGGCAACCACGGATCGCGAACCAACTCGAAAACACTGACATCGCTCCATCGTCCCTTTGTTTCATCGTAACTAAGTTGATAAATTTTCCAACCTTCTATCTCCATCGGACGGTTCACTTCAATGGTTCCTTCCGTGGTCGTTCCTTCTTGTGTGTAAATCTTCACTTCCGATGCAAATCGCTGCGGTTCCCGTTCCGGCATTACAATACTGGTTAAAGAATCCAGCCGGATTGCCTTATAGGGAAAAAGAAAACTACCACAGCTTACCCATCCCTCTTTGGTTGTTTGATTCTTCTGATTGACTGCTTTCAGATAGACAGCATAAGTCGCTCCCATCGAATAGAATTTTGTAAACTTCAAGGTATCTTCGGTAGCCATAGAAGCAGCCATCGGAATAGATTGCTCGATAGTTAGCTGCCAGTCCTGCAAGCTGCCATTTGTCACTCCCTCTTCCAACAATACATGTACAGGAGATTTGTCGGGAAGCGTACGGCCGGTTTCATTATCAATCAACATCAGTTTCGGAGGATATTCGTCGATAGTGAAATCCTTCAGTTCGATAGCCAACGGAAGTTCAATCAGTTGGCCTTTATCATCCGTAGCCCGCCATTCGGCACTTCCCATCCGGGTTGTCATTTTCAACCTTTGCATATCGGCATTTCCCAAAGTGGCTGTTATCAGTGCAATAAACAATCCGATATGATTCAGAAGGAAAGAAATCCTGCTGATCTTCAAAGAAAAACCGGTGCGAAGGATTGTCAGCCCCAAGGCGGTGACCATCCAAAAGTAGAGCAGGACAAAAGGCCAGGAAGAAATCATCTGCGAAAATCCCAGCAGATCAGCCGGAGCATGACCGGAAGGAGCTTGCCGGATCAGTCCCATCACCACCGTCATGCCGACCACCCACAATAGAGACGAGACAGCAGCGGAATAATGACTCAACCATCCGAATAAATAGACACGTTTGCGAAGAAGGTGCATGGCTACCAAAGCAATGATATAAACCACTAACACAATCACATTGACCGGACAGGCAAACAGGTCCCAATGTATGGCTCCCACTGTCATTTGCAGCAATAGCCCTATCACCAGTAATCCTGCGCCAATCACCAGCCCTTCTTTATAACTCCATGGTTTGCTCCACATATATAAATTCTCTTATTTCTGTGCCAGACGACCGTTTTCTTTCGCTTTCTCCAACCATGCCGGAACAGTTGTTTTCAGGAATTTCTCCTTAGCCGCTCTTTCAGCATCCATATCCAAGCCGATATATTCCTGTGCTTTTACCTTTGTTGAAATGTCCGGCATCGGAACATCTCCCGTATATCCGTTCTTTGCCAATACTTTAGACACAGCCAGACGGGCTTGCATGGCACGATCCAATCCATGAGAAAGAATTCTCTGAATTTCCTGCGGTGCATGGAAAGAACCTCCGTGTGAAGCTACTCCGAAATCCCAACGCCATTGTGCCTGACGAATCAGTGCGAGCACATCTTTCATCTGTGTTTCTGTGGCACCCTTGTCCCAGGCAAATTTAGCTTCGATATGTGCTTTTGCCAATTCCTGTTCCAGACGGTTACGGATTTCATTCGCTTTACGCTGGCGTTCGTACACATTATTACGCAAAGTCTCTTCACTTTCACGGTGACAAACCTGACAGGTGCGGTCAATCATAGCCAACGGGCTTTGGATATGGTGATCGCTGAATTTCACACCACCTTCACTCTTATACGGCATGTGGCAATCGGCACAAGAGACACCTCTCTGTCCGTGGATACCCATCTGACAAATCTCATAGTCAGGATGCTGCGCTTTCAGAATCGGAGTACGGCTCAATTTATGAATATAATCATAGAAACCGGCCTCATCATAATAAGCCTCCATATCTTCTACCGTAAAACCTTTGTCCCAAGGGAAAGTCAGGTATTTGCCATCCCCTTTGAAGAAATATTCAACGTGACATTGTGCACAGACCAATGAACGCATTTCTTGCGGAGTAGCTTTGGTGATGTCTTTACCCTGGCGTTGGAAAGCTTCAATCAAAGCCGGACGGCTGATATGAAGATTCATTGTTTCCGGGTCGTGGCAATCAGAGCAGCCAATCGGATTTACGATTTCGGCACCCATAGCTCCCCATTTATTATTATAGAAAGAATCAACACCCAATGCTTCCATCATACGGGGGACATCCGGACTTTTACAAGTCCAGCAGGTAGACGGTTGAGGACCATCTGTCGGGTTCACAGGTGCACCGGTACGTAATGATGCCGTAATATCTTCAATGGCATGCATGTGCCCCCGTGGAGTAGAATAATCTTTAGAGAAAGCGTAACCTGCCCATAGAATCACCATTTCAGGACGTTTTTCCAAGGCGTCCACCGCAATATTCCCATTAAATTCGCTTTCAAAGTCAGTCTTTGCAGTTTCCGTCCAAGTTTGATATTCACGGGGGAAATCATCCTTGAATAGTTCATTTCGCGCTTCAATTCCCTTGATGACGTTTTTACGGTTGTTGAAAATGCTGGCAACTTCCGCCCTCCGTTCCATCAACGCAGAAACGCATAATCCCAAAACAAAAACAACGACCATTGAGCCTCCGAACAACAGCCATCCTTGCCATGATTTTAATTTCTTTTCCATTGTATATCGGTTTTATTATTTTATTACGTATTTCATTTCCTATTTATCTTTATGATTCACCATCTTCCGAAGCCATTCGGGAACGGGCGATTCCGGAAGAGGAACAATAGCCCCCGGAGTGCCGGACAGAGAGTTTTTTCCACCATGAGGAACATCACGATGGCAATCCCAGCAAGCCTTGCCCTCTCCTACCTGTGACATCATATAATCAATCTTCCCCGTCTTCACAAATTCCGTATTGAGTTGTGTATGACAGCGAATACAATTATTCATTATCACTTCGGAACTGGCTTCATGAGCCTGAATCACCTGCGGCTCGCTTTTGGTAAGAAATGCAGCCACGTGTTTCATACCGTCCACCCCTTTAAAGGTCCATTTTTTCACAGCATTTTCATGTGGCACATGACAATCATTGCAGGTGGCATTCCGGGCATGTGAGCTATGAAACCAAGTCGCATAGTAAGGAGTCATAATGTGACAATTCACACATGCAGCCGGGTCATCTCCAAGATAGGTATGTGCCCGGAGCATGTACAGAAACAATGCTCCTCCACCCACAATAACACCGCCAATGATGACAGCCGCTACCTTCCATTTAAAAGAAGGAAAGAGTCGATTTATTATTGGAAACTTCATCATATGAAAAAGTATTTTTCACAAAAGTAAAGGATTGGAAACAAAAAAGGTGTAATAGATATTACACCTTTCAAAAGAAAAAATACGCACAGCTGTTTATTCGCCATGATGGTGGTCTTCATCTTCCACCTCATTGCTCAATTTAATATTGCGCGCGATATAAGATTCGTTGCCTGCGGCATCCGTGCAATAAACCATCAAATGATAATCCCCTGCAGTCGCATTGGCTGGTATTACAATATCGTGATGATGAATATGTGCTGTTTTCTGTCCCGACACATCATACGATCTGTTAAAACTAAAATCTACAGTTTCCTGTGCAACTCTACTATTACCGCCGTGTGAATGATGGTCGAAATTGCTATGAATTTCTATTTTATAAGATTTCAGCATGACGTCATCCGACAAATCCATCTCAAAATGAACTCCATGTTCGTTTCCAATCTCCAATGCCTGACCTTCTTCCGGTTCATGAAGTTCAATCAGAGGTTTGGTCGTATCACTGGAATCATCATTATCACAAGAGAAAAATACGAAAGTCACTGTTGCCAAAAGGCCGATCATTGGGAGATAAAATTTATTTTTCATTTCAGTAATTTTTTAAATGGAACTTTGATTAATAGCTGGAAGTTACGTCCCGGTTCGGGGATCTCAACTTTCCGGTAAAAACTAAGATGATTGTAATATCGGGTATTGAAAATATTCCGGGCGGTCAGGGTAATTTCAATTTCATTATTTCCACCTATCGGAATATTTAAGGATCCGCCCAAATGGAATAAGTTGGCTCCGGGTGTGCGGTCTTCGTTACGGTCTACACGATTTTGCCGGCCCATACTCTGCCACTCTGCATACAACATATATCGCTTCTTTTGCCAGGTCAATGTATTCCGCATGACAGATGGCGGCGAGAAGCTCAATGGAATATGCTCGTCACAATTATAAGTGTAAACGTATTCGGCGGAAATCCGATAATTGAAGTTGCGCAGAAAATGAACATCTACGGTGGCTTCAGTTCCTGCGAATAGTGCTTCCGCTCCGGTATAGCGATAAATTTGTCCGGCATGAGGTAACACAGACCACTCTCCGGTAGGACGCAGAAAGATGTAATTGCTGAACCAACTGACAAAGGGAGAAACGGAGAAAGAAATTCCCCGATACTTCAAGTGATAAGAGGCATCCAGTTGCCAGCCCTGCTCCGATTCTAAATTGGCATCTCCCTGTTCATGGCGGAAAGTGCCGTGATGTACTCCGTTGGCAGCCAGTTCATTCGCACCGGGCAGACGGAAGCTTCGCCCCACATTTACCTTTACCAAATGTCTGTCAGAGGGAGTCCACACCAGTCCCAGGGAAAGAGAATAATCACCATAGTGCTTTTTCACTTGGTGGCTGTTCCACTTATAAAGGTCTATCTGTTCCTGGGTATATCCCTGTTTTTGGAGATAGTCGGCAAGGTAAACATCTTCATGCGAAGAAATATTTATGTATCCGTAGTCATACCGAGCTCCTCCGCTGACGGAGAGCACATTGTTAGGTCTGTACGTTGTAAGCCAGAGCATACCGGTGGTGGAACGGTGATATTCGGGCAGTAAAAACGAATAGCCGGCAATGTCATTCCGTTGATGCTGTCCATCCCATCCCAATGTATGTTCCCATGAAGAAGATCCGATAAAACGAGCTTTCACAGAAGCGCTGAAGGTGTTCAGATTAAATGCGAGTTCTTTGTCGGGGTCTTTCTCCGGTGCGGGTTGCGAGCCATAGTGAGTATGGAAAGCACTCCACTCTTCACGGTGATTGTTCTGAAAGCCCAAATCACCTGACAGGATCAGTTTCTCCCACGCATATTGCTGATGTGTGGTCACCTTCAGGTGATTCACTTTGCTATAAGGCAATTCAATATTACGGCTGTCTCCATCATCTTCCACACGGGACGCATCGGGTATGCCATGCGCTCCGGGGAAGAAGCCTGTCTTTTGATAGACATTACTCACGGAGAAATTCGCTCTATATGCCCTTCGCTGATATTGGGTAAAGAGTCCGATATTGCGTTCAATGCCTGCTGTATTCTTCAGTTTACGCCCATATATGGGGATTCTCTGTGTCAGGTAGACAATAGAATCCGTAGGAATATGATAGTCGCCGAAGTGCTGTTCCGAATAACGGATATGAGAGTACCAGGCATTTTTCCTGATTCCCAGCATCAGTGATCCTCCCATTGTTCCATTGACCGATTTACCAAGCAGTGTGACATCTCCAAACACCCGATTATCCATAGGCACGGCCGGTGGAACGACATCTATCACTCCTCCCATCGCATCGCTGCCATAAAGTAATGAGGAGGGGCCTTTCAAGACATTGACCGCTCCTATATTGAAAGCATCCAGTTCCAAACCGTGATCGGCTCCCCATTGTTGTCCTTCCTGCTTGATTCCGTTTTCCAATACAACAATCCGGTTGAATCCCATTCCGCGAATCATCGGCTTGGAGAATCCCGAACCGATATCCATCGCTTGTACTCCGGGAATATTCTCCATCGCTTGCATGAAGTTTCCTGTAAAATGTTTGCGCAGAAAATCCTGATCTGCGACATCAACCGTAAGGGCAGACTTTTTAACTTGACGTTGCTGGTACGTTTCGGTCACCACAACATCAGGTAAAAGCATACTCTTGATTGAATCGGATTTCTGTGCATGGACGGATAAGGTTACAAATAACCCTATTACGCCCGAAATAATTCCGATACGCATCAATTACAATCTTTATTTAATGTGTAAAATGAGTGTGAGGACAGGTTACAGTGAATCTGTCTTCTTTGTAAATTTGAGTATGTAATTATGCGACAGGGGGTGCACGCAGTTGATGCGAATAAGTCCGTTTGCAAACGACCTTATCCTGGGTAACAATCAGCTCATAAGGAATGAGCGTCAGTATACTATGAAATTCTATGGGTTGAGGTTCAGTAAAAAGGGAAAGGGAGTACTTACATATCGCACAATCATCTGCATGATTCCGGGAATGTTCGGCATGAGAACATGACGTTTCATCCCCGCTTCCATGATAGTGAAAGGTCTTCACCGCAAAGAAAGGAATGAATGTCATGAATAACATCCACGCTATGTATACTCTTGCTTTTCTCTTATGATACATTCTCACCTAATTGATTATAATAGGATAGCGGAAGCAAATATAAGTGTATGAAAGTGAACGGACAAATTATCAGGCTTAATATGTGTTATCAACAATGGGATTCAACTCCTTTAACGTCCAAATCTCCTCATATTCATAAGCCTCTCCCGGCTTTAACTCGACCATAGGACTGTTTGGTTCCATTTCTAAGAATTCATCATTAAAATAAATCATATTAGGAAAGCATACCTGCAGATTATTATCATACCTCCCTTGCGGACAATACTTATTTTGTTTGATATACAAATAATCATTGAACTGATAGAAATAAATACCATTTATAGTATTGATCCCATATTTCTTCTGTTCATTCCCTCCGGGAAATGCTGTGAAATAATGATTCTCTACATGAATACGTTCCTGCAAGTGATGAGAAGGAATTAACGTATCTGCCGACAATGAAATCTCACTAAATCCTAATGGATATTGCGAATCAGGAATAGCTTTACAATAATAAACTCCGCCGGCAGGCAATAATGTACGTGTCCAGAAACAATACTCAACCACTGTATTTGAGATATTAGACATTCGCTGCTTAATATGCAGAACAGGTTGATTCTCCTCTAAATAATAAATTCGCTCTACCTGAATCCCCATTGCTTCTGAAGGATGGCTGACTAAGCGCAATTTATTATCTTCAATAAAAGTTTGATAAGGTCCTGCCCATATTGAATCATGGATATTCTCCGTTTTACGTTCATTACCAATATCAAACCTACCTGCATCAGGACTTCGCCTTGTTCGTATATAGTCCTCCACAGTCCACCCGTTTATAACGGAATCACTCCACAGTATATTATCTCCCCGGCTATCTAAGCCGAAATAAAGAATTTGTCCGCCATAAGTCGGATTAACAATTATAGAAACAACTCCGTTAGATAGTTTAAGGCAGTTCTCCCACCCTCTGTAAGAAACCGTATCCACCTCCTGAACCGGACGATGTGAACAAGATAAACAAAGAAAAAATAAAAGAACCAATAGTATATGTTTCATAAAAGCTCAGCCACATTGATTAATAAAAAATCCTTTGGAGAGGGCTCTTTAGCCCCTCTCCAAAGTAAACTTCTATGCAGGAATAACTTCGACAGAGAATGTAGAAGACATCGTTTTATTAAACCAGATTACGAGACTATCTCCCACCTTGTCACTCAAATAGTCACTATCAAACACCAACGTCTTTCCATCTACCTTGACCGTTACATTTCCGTTTCCAGTCCAATTATCAATTCTAAAAACAGGATTCTTCACTGCACCGGCAGGGTTACAGGTAAACTGACAATTTCCTGTACCTGTCGTTTTCGTCAAAACCACCTCCCGTTTGGAATACCCGGTTACATTCGGATCATAAGTAACCCCATTCAGATTCGTCGGATCTCCCAAATACAACCATCCTCTTGTATACGCATCGATATCAGAAACTGCGTCAGGCTGATTGATTCCCAGCAACATCAGATAGACTCTATATTTATTTCCATCCGAATTAATCTGATAAGCTGTATTCCAGGAAACATCCCCTTTAGCTTCCACACCAATCAATGAAGAATGAGAAACCTGTGACGGCCAGGTAGCCATTGATTTATCATAATCGCCATAACGAGCATTCAAATAAGGTTGTTTATCTACCGGCCAATGAGACATCTGATAATTCACATCATGCCAGGTCAAGTCATTTTCAATTGGCAACGGAGAAACTTCCGGTCGTTCGGGAGTATAAGAGAAAACAGAAAAAGCATCAGGAGCATTATTCAAATGAGCAGTATATATCTGTTCTTTCCAGTTTTTCACATTCTGATTGACTTCATCAAAAGGTTTAGCCGGATAAAGTTCATACCGGTTGCCCGAAAGATTAGAAATACTAAAAGCCGGTTGTTTCACATGATCCGACGGAATAGATGAGCTGCCGGAAATAACCATCGGTTCACTCAACTCATGATAGCGATAATAAGCTTGTCCCGCCTGTTTCTGAATATACTCGATACGTCGCACTCCTACTCCGTCAGCATAGAAAGTATAATATTCGTCTACTTCCGGATAAATCCCGTCAGGATAAGGAGCCTTATAATCCGGATTCACCAACGCATAATGGTACTTAACTACTTTCCTTACTTTATTATTCTCTATGATATCCACTTTCGCATGTGCCAACAAACGATCCGACATCGGCTCGAAACATCCTTTGTTCAAATCCGACCATGTTTCAGCAAACTCATAACAATAAAGCAATTCGTTATTCATGTGCCAGGCAGGTACAAAGTTTGCCTCCGACCAGAAAACAAATTGTCTGTTTTGTGCAGCAGCCGGACAATGTTTCGGATTGAAACTGATTACCGTCGCATCCCCCGGAAAGCCGGCCCACGTAAAATTACGCTGTTTTACATCAAATTCCGGAGAGGACTCCACGACATCTTCAGCCGGAAACTCTTCAAAACGAATATCTGAAAAGTTCACTTCTGTCGAATTTTCATTACCATTCCTGACTATCGGACAAATAAAATAGTTCTGCCCCTGCCCTCCCCAATCTTTTGATTGAGCAAGTTCAATCCAGTTTTCATGAAATTTCCCGTCAATTTCTTTTCCAACACTTACATAAAAGTGAAAGAAACCGGATATCTTATTCCTGATGATACGCGCTTTACCTGTAGAAGCTGTAAAAGGAACAGAAAAATAACTTCCATTGAGAGGAATAGAATAACGGAAAGAATAATCATTCTTATTTATCTTCTTCGTATTATCCAAAACATTATCTATTCCGTCCTGACGGTCCAATACCCGTACGGTCGACACACCGGATTCTGTACACACACTCACCGAAGTATAATTATTGAAATCCGGTTTTCCGTTCTTCTCCCTGACGATAGCCAAGCCAAAATTAGTCGTTTTATCAGCCGTTAGCTCTGCAATAAAATGTCCCTGCGCAAGCTGTGGCAGACAAACGCCATACGTAGAATTCTTTCCGTTCAATCCAATTTTTACAGATGAACCGGAAACTTCAAAACTACCATTCGCCCCTATCGTCAAAGCAACAGGCTGATATTCGGTAACCACGGGCGGAGCCGGTTTCTCCTCAGGATTGACCGGCATATAGGGATCATCCAAGGAGCAAGCTATCAAACTGGAAAGCAGACAAACTGCCAATATATTATTCATTATTTTCTTCATTTTTATTAGGTATTAATAGATCCTATTGAGATATACATTCCATCATCAATTCACTTGATTCACCGAGAGATATTTCAATTGCTTCTCAAATGCTGCCGCAGAAAGATGAGTTTTCACCTGAATCACTTCCTCTTTTCCCGGTATCAGCGTCACGAAATTCCGTTCAAAGAAACTTTCGTCATCATCTACAAAAAGATAAAGCCCTCTAACCAACGCAGAAGAGCGAAGACGTAAATTGACTCCTTCATCTGTCTTTTCCACAGTTATATCAGGAGTTACCTTTGGATAAGCATATTTATTGGAGTAGACCGGATAATAGATATTCGTAGAAATCGCTTTACCCTTTTCATTCAATATCACATAAGTGAAAACCTCATTCTCTTGCTTACCGCCATAAAGTTCCGAACTTGCTATCGAAGCTACATCCTTACAACCATTAGCGTCCAAATCAAATGAAATTCTCTTCGAGAATACCGTCTGTCCATCCAATGTCATGGTTGTTATCTCCAAATCTCCTTTCATTTTTTGCAGACGATCGGAAATAACCTTGAATGTCACCTGATCTCCTGCAGCATAAGGCGAAACCAACACTTCTGCATAAGCGTCGCGAGCATAATACTGCAAAGCCTTCCATCTGCCATAATAATCAATGCTTGACCAAGAAGCTACCGGCCAACAATCATTAATCTGCCAATAAAGTGTTCCCATACAGTAAGGTTTCGCACGACGATGAGCTTCAATGCCAATCTTCACTGCCTCTGCCTGCAAATACTGGCTCATATAAACAAACTCACTAAAATCATCGGGAACTTTAAAATATTTCCCCATATACATCTTCATCATATTATTCCCGAAATTCGGATCCCGGGTCTGATCATTACGGGCACGTTGATGAGACAACATGACTTCTGAATCCAAACGCATATCATTCTCGCCGGCAAAACGACGGATGGTCCGCATCTCCGGATAAGACTGGAAACCATATTCGCTCATAAAGCGGCCTATGTTTTTAGCTTCCGTATATTCTTCAAGCCATCCACCTTTCCAGACAGACCAGAAATGTACGTCTCCCATATTATAATCTATATTATTATAACCGGTCACAGGAGACGTCGGATGATAATACCTCGTTTCATCCACAGCCTGTATCGCCTCCGGAATGACTTCATAAAAGAGCTTATGCAAATTACTCTGATAAATCCGGTCTTCTTCGGGTGTATAACGATCTTTCCATCCCCATCCGAAATATGAAATCTCATTTTCATTGTTTCCATTCCAAAGAGCGATACAAGGATGATTACGCAGGCGTTTCACATTATCTTTCACTTCCTCGGCTACACTATTCAAATAATGCTCGTCAGCCGGAAACATTCCACAGGCAAACATCATGTCCTGCCAAACAAGAATACCGTATTTGTCGCACATTTCATAAAATATATCCATCTCATAAATACCTCCGCCCCAAATACGCAACATATTCATATTGACATCAGCCGCGGATTTGATGATATATTCATACCAACTATCAGGCACCCTGTTCGGAAAATTATCCAAAGGAATATAATTAGCTCCTTTCATAAAGACTTCTTTTCCATTCAGTCTCACAAACATCGCTTGTCCCTGTTCATCTTTTTCACGAACAACTTCCAGTGTCCGGATACCCGTCCTCACACAGTCCGCCACCTTGCGCCCTTCTTTATCCAATACGATATCGAAATCATACAGCCGGGACTTACCCAATCCGTTAGTCCACCACAATTCAGGATTCTTCACTTCAAAGTCTACCCGTATCGTGTTCATCCCTTTGGCTAATGCCACCTGTTTGCGAACAGCTTCTTTCTTATCATACTTCACCGTAAACGACGCTTTCGTATCTTCATCACTTATCACTGTGCAAACAGCTTCCATCTTCGCTTTCCCCGATTCCAATTTCCGGGTAATGATTTGAGTTCCATCTATACGGATATCATCCCAGTATTCCAAATAGACATCTCTCCATATACCGGCAGTAATCAGGCGAGGCCCCCAATCCCATCCGTAATTATATCCGGCCTTGCGGGCATAAAGGCTTAACATGATATCTGCCTGGTCATTATTAGGCCATGCCTGCAACTGAAAAGGAGATGCCAGATACTTCGGCATGTCCACCTTAAATATAGAATGGAAATAGACGCGAATCGTGTTCTCCCCTTTCTTCAAATAAGGAAGAGGATTCAATGTCCATGTACGAAACATATTGTCGCACTTCATCACCAGATAATCATTGACATAAATATCGGCATACGTATCAAGACCCGCAAAAACGAGCTGTACATTGGATGCCCGAAGCAAAGTCTCATCTACTATGAAAGTCTTTTTATACTCCCAGTCCTTTTCTCCAATCCATTGCAAGGATTTCTCATTCACTCCGTAAAACGGATCTTTTATCATACGATTATTCATCAAATCGGTATGTACGGCTCCGGGCACTTGTGCCGGGAGCCAATTTTGAGAAATAGATTGCTTGAACTGCCATTCATCATTCAGACTGATCCGGTTTTTGTTTTTCGCCGTAGCTGGTATCAAACTGGTAAACAACAGCATAAGTAATAATATATATTGAATCTTTTTATACATAATACAAATAATTTAAATGATAAGTGATTGTTTAATCCAAGTCACTCTCTACTAAAATAGTACTCTGGAAACGAGTCGCATTTCCCGATTTAGGAACGATAAATGTAATTTTGGCAACTGCCGATTTATAACTCGTGTCATCGCCCAGCGAAGGTGATATATTATAATTCCCCGGTTTGCCGCTTTCTTCCACCGCTTTAAAGTTATCATCCTCAAAAGTTATATTCGGACAGGAGAATTCGCCTCCCCAATCTTTCTGATTATAGAATTTGAATTGAACCCACTTACTGACAATGACAGTCTGCGAGTAAACAGTCCGGGTAGCATCTTCCGAAACTTTACGGAAAATAACCGCATTATTAAAGTCCCAATCCGGATTATAATTCCATAATTCCGGGCGACCGATTCCCCAACCATTCACGAACAAAACTTCCGGATAGGAGACATTAGTAGTCAACGGATTTTCCGCACTCTCTACAAATACAAAGTTATACATCGTATTCATATACAATGTCACATTGCCCGTCTGACCGGTATATATCAACTTATCTCCATCCAGTTTAAAGAAATCCGGATCAAATTTCAACGCTTCAAGATCAATCAATTCCGTCCTCACTTCTTCACCATTCGTCAAAGAAACATTTTGTGCACGAAGAGTATTACTTACAAAGTCATTATCAGACGCATTCTTCTTATATAGCATGAACACGGCATCATTCACCGTCATTTCCTTTTTCAGAGGTGAAATCTCAAAAGAAAAAGCATCGAACACTACTTCTTTCACTTTCTCCTCCGTATTTTGTGAGTCGCAGAGAGAAACAGGACGCGATGAAGCCAATTCGCACGTATTGGTACTGGCATCAAATCCCCATGCCATCCCCTTCTTTTCCGGCTGGCTATATATAAACACATTTGTATTATTCGGTAAATCTACAGTAGCTTTATATAAATAAGGAGTCAATGGATCACTTTCATCTCTCTGAAGCACAATCTCTTCCCCGGTTTCAGCAACCACTAAATATAGTTGTGCAAAATCCGGTCTTTCCAACGCAATCTCGAAAGATTGTTCCGCTGTTTTCACATTTTTATTGGTAGCCACCACTTCCAAAGAAGCAAGCTGTTCGCCACACAAACGCCCGAACGGAACTTCGATTTCCTCTTCCACTTTCAATGTCTTTTGATTGTTTCCCGGAAGCGTTTTGGAATAAAGCACCGCCTGATTGGCAACCAAACGGATTTCCACATGCGACAGAGCATCAGCATCTGTCACCTCTACGTTCAATCTTACCGACCCACCATATTGCAACTGTTCCTGATTCAATGACAACTTTCCTATGACAGGGGCTTCGGCAGACGGATCGAAAAATATTTCATCCTGATTCTGGCAAGAAACAGCCAGCAGCCCGATAAACAGATAGAATGAAACAAGCTTATATAAATTCGTTTTCATATTTCTTCATTTAAAAGATTAATAAAGGAAGAGGATTAATTATACCCCGGATTTTGAGTTAAGTTCGGATTACGATCCCTTTCTTCCTGCGGAATAGGCATCAGCAACATGTGTGCGGGGAACTTACCCGTAACAGTCGTTTGTTCTCCATCCACAATTTCCGACCATGTGAGACTTGACAAGGTGCTTTGAGCAATCCCATAGCGTTTTAAATCGAAGAATCGTTCTCCTTCGTAAGCCAACTCCAAACGTCTCTCTTTCAGAAGAAGCCGAGTCAGTTCTTCTTTCGAACCGGTATTCAATTCCTGAAGTCCTACGCGGGTACGAATCTTTTGCAGGTTGGGTTCCGCTATTGCAGTTGCCGGACCGGACAAAGCATTGACAGCTTCTGCGTGTAACAAAACAATATCAGCCAAACGGAAGATATAGATCAAGTCACCGCAATCCCATCCTACCCGGTTCTTCGCTCTGCACTTGTAAGGGAAAGGCAGTGTACGAGTTTCCCATTGTCCATTCTTCGACTGCGCATAATACTGGTCGAACCAAATATTATTAATATCTTCAAAGATAACCGTAGAGTTTTTACGAACTTGATCCCCTTCATCATCAAAGGCTTTCAGCAGATCTTGGGAAGGCGTCAGGTATTTACGCCAATTCTGATCCGTCATGGAAGGAGGCAATAAAAGAACAGGCACATAATTGTTTTCCGTACTGTTAGCGATATACTGTACAGCCAGAATCGTCTCGCTGTTATTACGATGTTCATCATCAAACAAATGATCGTATGTATCTACCAATCTGTAGACCGGTGAATTCATCACCGCCTCCGAATAGGTCTTCACCTTATCCCATTCTACATTACCGGGCGCGCCTTTCGTCGCATAGACCTTTGCAAACAACGCATTAACCGCTCCCTTACTGGCAAATCCGCGGGTTTCAGCTTCCGTTGCACGTTTATCGGGCAAGCGGGTCAACGCAAATTCCAAATCTTCAATAATACGTGCATAAACCTCTTCTTCCGAATCGGCACGAGGCACTTGCACGTCAGCCGGAGCAGTACTTCCAGTAGTAGTCACGACAGGTACGCATCCCCACGTCTTTACCAAATTGAAATAATGCAACGCCCGCAAAAAAGAAGCTTCTCCAAGCATTTCCTCACGTTTGCTCACTCCGGTAAAAGCCTCCTCATCTAGTAACGGGTCATTAATTTGAGGAATATATTTCAGTGCCACATTACAACGCATGATGCTTCCGTAAAGCGACTTCCATGATTTCATGATAACAGCATTACGGGGAGTCAGGTCACGCAAGAATACATTATTAATATCCACATCATCACCGCCACTGTAAGCATTATCGGCAAAGCAGTCCGCAAGAATCATGTAATACCACATATAATATTCCTCATGCCCCTTCTGTATTCCGTCATAACAACTGATAATCAATGCTTCCGCATCTTTTATGGAAGTAAATGCATTAGCTTCGGTCAGTTCTCCCTGCGGTGTTTCTGTCAGGAAACTGTCACAGGAGGTCAGCCCTACATTGAGCAGCAAAGCTGCGGATATAAATATAGAATATATCTGTTTCATGTTTTTTTAGATTTAATGAGTTGAACAATGCTCAAAATACAATCGTAGCTCCCAGAATATAAGTTCTTGCATGAGGGAAGACACCCTGGTCGATTCCCATAGCCGAAGAACTGCCTCCACCGATATTCACTTCAGGGTCATAACCTCTGTAATTGGTAAAAGTAACCAGGTTATCCCCCGATACATAAACCGTCACTCTGTCCATCAAGGCTTTTTGAGTCAGTTGGCGCGGCAGAGTATATGACAGTTTCACATTCTTCAGTTTGAAGTACGATCCGTCCTCTACGAAACGGGATGAGATAGCCGGATATTTATCTTTCTCCGCACGGGGAACGGTAGTGTAATCTCCCGGATTGCGCCAACGCATCAAGACACGGTCGGATTGGTTGCGGGAGTCGAACATTCCTTCGGTAAACATACGGGTAGCATTATAAATGTCATTTCCGTAAGAGCCCTGGAAGAAGAAAGACAAATCAAAATTCTTGTATGAAAAGACGTTGTTGATGCCATAAAGGAATTTCGGCTGTGCACAACCCAATATCCGGCGATCTTCGTCCGCACTCAAATCTTCTTCGTACACTAACATTCCGTTTGCCTTTTCGTACATCATACGTCCGTTCTGCGGGTTTACTCCTGCTGCCTGGAAACCATAAAAAGAACCCAAAGCCTCTCCTTTTTGGATGATAGAGACGTTTCCGGAGATTTTCTTGTCAAGTGATCCGGTGAAAATAGCCGGGCTGCCTGCCATATCTGTCACCTCATTCTTATTGGTGGAGATATTGAAGTCTGTTGTCCATTTCAGTTCCCCTGTCAAGTTACGGGTGGTCAGTTGGAACTCCAATCCTTTATTTACCACGCTACCTACATTCTGCATACCCGAATCGAATCCGGAAGTCTGGGGTAGTTTGACCATTAAGAGCAAATCGGTTGTTTTCTTATAGTAAGCATCGGCAGTCAGAGTTATTCTTCCATTCAGGAAAGAGAAGTCAAGTCCCACATTTGTCTGGGTGGTTCTCTCCCAACGCAACTTATCATTACCTATCTGGCTCTGATAATAGCCCGGCAGAATAACGCCATCCATATTATAGTTGGCTCCGATGCCATAAATTCCGTATGAGCTGTAGTAACCTACCTGGTCATTACCCACTTGTCCCCAACCGACACGTAGCTTCAAATCACTCAACCAGTCCAATGGTTTCATAAATTCCTCTCCTGTCAGTCTCCATCCCAAAGAGAAGGAAGGGAAATATCCCCAACGATTGTTCACGCCAAACTTGGAAGAACCGTCGGCACGGAAATTGACCGTTGCGAGATATTTATTCTGATAGTCATAGGTCACTCTCGCCAAGACAGAAGCATTAGTAGAGGCCCCATAATCTTCACTGGGTTTGTTGAGTACAGTCCCGGCATTCATTGAATGGATTTTATTATCAGAGAACCCACGTATAGAACTGTTTGCCGACTCTCCTACATAACGGGAAGCTACGAATCCTGCCAAAGCCGAAAAACTATGATCCCCTAACTTCTTACTATAGGTCAGAATTTCTTCGTTGATCCATTTGTAATTTAACGAGGTATTATAACTCGCCTGTCCCTGTTGGTTACGTCCCCAAGCCGAGCTGAACGGGTCCAGGAACTCTTTGTAGCGGGAGGCTCCCATTTCGATACCCATGCTTGTTTTTAGTTTCAAGTCAGGGGTAAAAGAAATTTCAGCATAGAGATTACCCAGCAATTTATGATATACGTAATCACGGGTATATGACTCAACTGCACTCAAAGGATTTTCCAGAGAAGACAGGAACGGTAATGTAGGAAATGTTCCATCCGCATTGTATTTGCCTACCACAGAAGGCGTAGTGATGGCCTGCAGGATAACAGTCTCGGAGTTTCCATCCGAAACATCCACATCGTTGATTTTACTGTAACTTAAGTTTGTTCCGATCTTTATCCACTTTTTCAGCTCCTGCTCCAGATTGATCTTAAAATTCATGCGCTCAAATGAAGATGGTTTTACAATACCATCTTGCTTGATGAACCCGGCTGAAATGTAATAAAGGGATTTATCATTTCCACCGGAAATGGATAATTGGTAATTCTGCATGGCCGCATTACGAAACATTTCATCCTGCCAGTCGATATTGGCATTATACACCGATTGATCCATAGCCGGATATCCCAAATCAGAAAGTAAGTCCTGATATTCGTCTTTATTTAAAACATCTATTCTTTTAGCACGTTCCGAGAAACCATAGTAAGCATTCAACTCAATTTGTGCTTCCCCTTTCCGTCCTCTTTTTGTTGTAATCAATACTACCCCATTGGCACCCGCATTTCCATAGATTGCAGCAGAAGAGGCGTCTTTCAGTACTGTTATGCTTTCTATTTCGGAAGGGTTAATGGTTTTCGTGTCACTGGTCGGCACTCCATCCACCACGTACAAAGGTTCGTTTCCCGCATTGATAGACGTCGCTCCCCGGACACGAATAGAGAAACCTTCGTTCGGTTTTCCCGAAGGGGTGATGACCTGCACTCCCGCAGAACGTCCGGCAAGCGCCGAACCGAAGTCATTAACGGGAATGTTTTCAATATCCTTTGCCAGGACGGTAGATACAGCCCCCGTTATATCTTTCTTTTTCTGTACGCTATAGCCTACTACGACCACTTCATCCAGTTTCTTCACATCTTCTTCCAAGGTTACATTCAGCACCCGGTTGTCTCCAATTCTTTTTTCCTGGGACAGATAACCGAGAAAAGAGTATTGGAGGACTTCATTAGGATGGTCGACTTTGAGCTCGTACTTACCATCTATATTGGTCACCACTCCATTACTGCTTCCTTTCACCATCACACTGACCCCTATCATCGGCTCACCGGAAATATCCGTGACTTGCCCCGTCACACTTCTGACAGTAGCCGCCTGCGTAGGTTCCGTATCTTGCTGACGGACAATTTTGGAGATGCGGACAGTTTTGTTATTGATATCGAAAGATACATCTTGTCCTCGAAACAGATTATTCAGTACATTTTCAATTTTTTGTTGTTTGATGTCTATTGAAACCTTTCTTTTTGTATCAATATCCGGTGTCCGAAGGACAAACGTGTAGTTGTATCGCTTATTAATTGTTTCCAACGCCTCACCAATTGTCTTATTTTTGAGACTAAGCGTAATAAGTTCTTCATTATTCTGCGCCAATATTGGATTCGTCCAAATAAAAAGCGCCAATAGAATTGGTAAAAGATTGCTAAATAGCTCTCTAAAAAGAGCTGTTTTTTCATGATATTTCATACCTTTGGCAATGATCTAAGTTAATAATTAATTTTGTTAACTGATTTCCAAAACGGGAAAGTGTCGCAACCACTTTCTCGTTTATTTTTTTTTCTATTTATCCATCCATTCCGTGCATATATTATTAAGGTTAATAACTGGGTTGTTTATCTCGCTTTTCTTGAAATTTCAATAATATCCTGATCTCGTTTTATACATAAATCGTTGTCGATGTTCAGTGCTTCGAGCATCTCATCCAAAGAAAGTCCCTGGGCAAATGTGACAAAGAAATTTTCTTTGAGTAAAGCTTTATCCCTTATCACGATCTGGACATTGAAAAGACGTTGAAGTTCCGTTATAATCTCCTGCAGTGTCTTGTCTCTAAATGTATATTGTCCGTTTCGCCAGGACTGATAAGCATCTACGTCAAACTTTTCAAGTTTGAGTTGTTTTTTATCCAATATGGCTTTCTCACCGGGAACAAGGAAAATATCCTGCTTATTTAAATCTCCTTTTACCAATAAAGATATACTTCCTTCGAGCAGTGTAGCTTCCGTGCCTTTATCTTCTGTATACGAACGTACATTAAATCTCGTTCCATGTACCTTGATGCTTACATCTTTCGTATCTACAATAAAAGGACGTTCCGGATCTTTTGCCACTTCCAGAAAGGTTTCTCCGCTAACAAATATCTGGCGAACCTGGGCAAAGCGCTCGGGATAGACGATATGCGTACCGGAATTCAACCAGACTTTACTCTGATCCGGTAAAACGACTTCTTTCTTTTGCCCATATTCGGCATAGACTTCTATCCAGTTGACTTGCGGCTCCTTATTATCCAGATACAGATAAAGAGTGGCTCCCAATAAAGGGATAAAGAGAATAGCCGCGACACGCATCAGATAATGCATCGATTTTGTGAATATACTTCTTTGAGGAGACGGAGCTACTCCACCAATGGCTTCGCAGACCTTTACAAAGGCAGAAGAAGTCACTTCCCGGTCACAGACTACTTGTGACGACTCTCTCCATATTTCTTGCAGCTCCTGATCGAATTCCGGTTTTGACTCGTTCTCTATGAACCATCGTCCAAACGCACTTGAAGTGATGTCCTTTTTCAAGTTATAGAAATAGTCTTTCAACATTCCGGGAGGTAACAGTTTCATTTTTCTTCGTATTATCTGGTTATATCTGATATACGGAAGCTAGAAAAAGTACACCCAACGTTTTTTCGACTTTAACATTTATAAACGTTTAGGACTAGATAGAAGCATGAACAATGATGCTAAGACAGATCAGAAGATTGAAATTAAAATCAAAGTGAAAGAATAAATAAAGCTGCAGTCCAATAAAGAAATCCTCCCAACTTTTCACGAAGTATATGCAAAGCCATATTCAGATGACGTTCTACCGTACGTTTGGATATTCCCAATTTAGAGGCTATCTCATCGTTAGACAATCCTTGCAAACGACTCATCACAAACACTGCACGACGCTGCGGCGGCATATTGTCCACCTCTTTCATCACCAGGTTTTTAATATGCGACAGGTCATAAACACTTTCTATCATTTCATCTGTATGATCGCTGTCTTTCAGGGATGAAATGCTGTCTAAAGGTTCTGATATGACTAATGAACGAAAATAGTCTGCTATTTCATTCTTTGTGATGGAATACAAATAGTTGTTGAACTTCCGCTCACAATCAATCAGTTCCCTCTTTGTCCAGACTTTGATAAATACATTTTGGGCTATATCATCGGCAACAAAAGAATCCTTCACTATCCCCAATGTGAAAAAACGCACTTGAGGATAGTAACAATCAAAGAGGAGTTTAAAAGCATTTATATCTCCGGAAATCATTCGAGAGATAATATGACTCTCATTTTTCATAAACAGTTAGTGTAATATCACAAACTTTACCATCTTACACTTCCCAACATTTCCATCCTTTATTGGCGCAAATGTATACTACATACGTACGTACATTATAATATGGAAACTTTCTCTTCGTATCTTCACCATATCTTTTCACCTGCTCCACATGTTCGGGAAGGGGTTCGGTAAGTGCAAGCATCTTTTCTGCTTCTTTTGCACGATAATATTTGAATTCTACGACACGGTCATCTGTATAATAATCCGTACCGGGAATACCTGTCATTTCAAAATCCGAACGTCCTACGGAGTTGTTCTGTTCAATAGCAAATGTATAACAGCTACTTAGGTAACGCGAAACAAGCTCATAGAATGAACATCGGATGAAGTTCTCATTGATTTTATCAAATACCTGTGCAGGGAATTGTCCCAAATATTGCTCAAAATAGTTTTGTACCAGAGGTTCCAGACTTCGGTTGGAATCATAATACCGATACACCGGCACATAACGCTGCGCATTACCTTCTATCTTGTTCAACTGATTATAGTAGTCCATGTACACACTACGCATCGTCATATTAGGTAATGTTGTTACAAATTTATCTTTCAATGTCGTCATTCCCAAATAGAACAAGCTAATGGGATAAAACTCTTTATCAAAGAACTTTTTCTTATTAAATTTACTGGCAAGATCGGCTACATTATAAGGCAACTCATCATCAATAATCAATGCATCCAACATCGCTTTCGCATTATCCAGTGAAAGGGTAAGTCGACGAATCCAATTAATATCGGTACGTAGATTTTCATCTACCAGTTCGTCGGGAATACTACCAGCATTGGCCGCAAACTTCTTGAAGAAATAAGTCAGGATAGTAGCATTGAACAACCGATCACCATTGGGACGGAAACGATAACCATCATAGTTGCTTACGATTAGTTGCCAAATTTCATCGAAACGTTCTTGTCCTGTGGAGTATTTATCAAGTACATAACGCAGATATGTTTCTGTCTCTTCGTATGTAAACCCGAGCATATTCAGAAAATTAGGTTCAAGAGTCAATATCTCTGCTATATTATATCCACTGGTCAAATCATCCATCGTAACAGGTAATACACCTGTACAGAAGCAGGTACGGATACTCCCCTCACCTATTCCGGCTTTTATCACTTTAAAGAAAGTACGCAAAAAACTGTCATTCGTCGTCACTTCCTCATAAAGCGGATCGTTGTATGCTGTAAGCAACTGATTAGTGAAGTTATCATATTCATCAATCAATAGATAAACTTTTGGAAATTCATGAGAACGAGCATAATTAAGAACTTCTTCCAACATTTTGGAAGCGTCTCCCCGAGTAGTAAACTGAAAATCACCGAACAAATCTCTGTTATGCTCTACCATCACATCTACCGGGCCACAGTTCAAATCATTAAAGTTTTGAGCCAATCCTTCAATAGTATCCGCCATTACCATTTTCGAAAAATCGTAGCGAATAATCATATAACTGTTATGCTCTTTTGTCGGATGGTTACCTATCCAGGTTCCCCCAAACAGTTCTTCAAACCGATGCGCTTTTGTACGGTCATAATAGCAAGCCAAAGTAGAAACCAACAAACTTTTTCCAAAACGGCGGGGACGGAGAAATACAGGAGCATTATAATCCTCTAATTTAGGAATATAATCAGTCTTATCAACATAATAAAAACCACGTTCACGCAAATCTATGAAATCCGCTACTGCATAAGGAATAGTTATTCTTGCCATAATCATACTATTTTCTCTATAGACAAACAAAGGTACAAAATTGTTAGCAAAAAGAAGGACAATTACTTATTATAATATTATTCTTCCTGTTTCCATACATAAAACACATTCCTTCCCGCCCCTCTCTTACGCAGTTTTCCCTCCTGAATAAAAGTATTCAAATCATCAACAGCTTTCAGCCGGGCTACTCCTGTCAGTCTGCTGTATTCTATGCGGGTGATTCCTCCATTCTTCTTCAGAAACTCCTGTAACATTTGAAGACGTTGTTCGACAGGTATCTCCGCTTTACTGACAGTCCGTCCCGATTTGGGCACACGTTCAAGTCTCATTTCCCGTCTTACCTTCAATTTAAAATTTTTGGAAGTACGCAGGTGTACATTGTCAAAACAGATAGATTCGGAACGGATTTCTTTTTTAGTCATTACCTTCTGAGTGCATTTCAAAGAGACACTAAGATGTCCCAGCTCTCCAAGCTCCACAATATAGCCACGCGCCAAGAGACTACCAAGTTCATCTATTACAGCCCCCAACACCCCGTCAACCATATTCTGGGGAAAATGTTGATAACGTGACACACGTTCTATAAACTCTTTTTGGGAATAAGTCCCGCTCGGAACTATCCGTGCATGAAGTGGTTGCTTCTCGCCGGTATTCTGAACGTCCGGTGTCTCATACAAATCATAATACGCACTCATAAGCAGCTATATTTTATTGAGTTATCATTTACTATTTTCTTGCCTGATATTTAATCTCTCTTATACCAATCATTAGTTCTTGGCTAGCATATATTTATTCGTCTGACTATAGTGTAACTTGCATCTGACTATAGTTACTCTTTCGTCTGACTATAGTTAGACGAAAAAGCAACTATAGTCAGACGATTAGTTTATTGCATGCAAAGATATACTTTATCGCAATACAACTTATAAATATTAAGAAGAAAAGACTTAGTTGACCGGTAGAAATTAATCACCCAACAGCAACTTAGTCACAGCAGCAGTATTCAAAGCCCATTCACGGGTATATACTTCATCGGCTTCCGGTGTATCAGCCAACTTCAACCCCTGTGCTTGTGCTTTGATTGCCAACAGTTCGCCCACAGTGGTTTTGGCTTCCAGTTTATCCAGATACTTTTCAATAGTCTGTGTATCCAAAGAAAGAATGGTCTGTCCGCCGAAAGGTATTTCCAACCATACAACTTCCCGTTCCTTCACTTTCAGGACTCCGAAAACAAGTCCTTTCTGCACGCTTTGAGAAACTCGTACCTGATGCTGAACACAAGAAGGGTCATAAGCCACTCCGTTTCTCTCCGATATTTTCATCGGGTAAGCGGAGTTCATCCAACCTACCACCAGATTAGGAGAGATAGCCCCATTGCTATACGCATTGCAGGTGAAAGCAACATATTGCGCACCTACACGGTTCAACTCATTCAAATCCAATTCGATATACTCGGCAGTACCTTTCTTGTCGGGGATGCTTCGGATATCTCCGCTATGTTTAGCACCAATAGCTTTCAAATTGAAGTAGGAACATACTTCTGTCGTTGAGGGCATAGTGATATGACAGCTCAAGTCCATATCCAAATGCTGTGCCGGAAGTCCTTTTCCCCATTGCATAAACAATCGAACCTTATCTCCTTCCACCGGGAAACGTGTACCCTGCAATGCACAGGAAGTATCCTGAACCGTTTCGCTACGGTCGCCGATAGACAATGGAATATGAAACAACATAGGATCAATATACATACTTGCGCTTCCACTCCCAGCACCCGCATTAGCAAAGCGGGCAGCAACAACCTCTTTACACAAATCCTGTACCTCTTTCACCATCTCTTTAAGCTGGTCTTCCATATAAAGACTCACCAAATAGTGAGGCTCTATCAAAAGCGCATTACCACCTAAAGGTTTCACCATTCTCTTATGTCCTTGCTCAAAGTAACTCTCCGCATACATACCCAAAGTGACCACCAAACGAGCCGGCAACAAATGAACGACTTCTTTAAATGCCGCCAACGTTTCTTCCGGACCGAACCAAAGCATATTGGCAAACAGGGAACGTGCAAACATACCCGGGCGTTGCTTCAACAAAGCGAATGTCTGGGCCGCATCTGCTTTCAAACGGCTACGTTCCACTTCTCCCTGCCAAACTGTATATGCCTGACAGTAGAATACGTCCATCAACTCTTTCAAATTTTCGAATCCCGGTTTACGAGCATATTCCGCCAAACGCAATGCACGTATCATACGTACCCACATTTCTCTTTTCGGATGCATCATTTCACAAGACTTCTCCGGAGCCATCGCCAAATTATTCAACCAAAAGGCCACCATTTTACACTCGCGACGGGTATATTTCAATTTTAATTCTTCCCGCTTTGCCTGGGCAGCCGAACGGCTTTTATCCAAAGCATTGCACAGATGTGCATTGTTTCTACCCGCTTTACGAATGAGGGTCTTTGGCTCTAGGATTTGCAAGAATCCGGTTTTCTTATACCACAAATAACGCAATATATCATTCGGAGCAGAGAAATAAATCTGCGCTTCCTGTGCCCTATCCTGCTCTACCAGTGTGTCGATCACCAGCATCAGAGTTTCTTTCATCTTGATTCCGACTGCCGGCAACGGAAGTTCAGCCAGCAAGATTTTCAAGCTGTCCACTTGTGTTGCATCAAGAGCCGTACGTGATTCCAGCAAGTCACCAAAGAAAGCATTCAGCTCTTTTTCCTGCCAAAGTTCCAACACTTTCAATTTACTGGCTTGTCCGAAATATTCTGTAGATGCCGTTTCAAACGGAGTTCCGCAGAACGGACAACCGTTGTATCGTTCCAAGGGGAATGTATTATCAGGAATCACGTGTCCGCAAGATAGTTTCACACCTTTCTTACTATTGAACATGTTAGCAAGCCATGTAATCCAATGATCCAAACGTGTTTCTCCGGTAGGTGTATCCCAACCTTTCACCAATGGAGCCCAGTTGAGTGACACACCCAATACTTCTTTCATCACCTGGAGAATCTCCACCTGTTGTGCCGGATACAACTGATTGACAGCATGCAACAACTCTTCGGATAAGCTATACCCCACTTTTCGAAGTTGAGCAACCAATGTTACAGTAGTCGAAGTCAATGCTTCGCGCTTTTCTGTTCCTTCTATCGCTGGCAAATAAATTGCATGTTGCCTGATAGATACTTTCAACAAATCTTTTTTCATACGTTGTGTTTTTTAAGTAAGGTAATCGGAAGACTGTGAATCAATGGAGCATTCCTGCAGTGTTGAAGTAAGTCTTCCTTGACCTTAGTTTATAAAAAAGAGGTAGAACAGGCCGGATTCGAACCAGCAATAGCCACCGTTAAGAAGTAAGCCCCGGTTGACCTCATTTCAGATAATCCCGAAGCTACTGTCCTACCTCTATATTTGTTTTTTGTGGAGCAGGCCGGAGTCGAACCGACGACAGTCACGGGATAGAAGTAAATCTTAATTGACCTTTTTATCAAGATGATCTCAAGATTAAAGATGATGCTCTACCCACTGAGCTACTGCCCCTTTGCGAAACAGGAAAACGGATAATCGTACTGGTAATGTTCTACCTAAAAGAGTGTGTTGAAGTAACCCGTACTTGACCTGTTTCCTTGTTTCCTCGACAAAGATAGAAGCAGCAATACGCAGCCTTTTTGCGTAGCTCAAACTTTTTTGCTCTTTTGAAGAAAAAAACAGTAAAAAATGAATGAACAGGACTTGTTTTGTGAAGAAAGAGAAACTTCCCTATGTCGAACGCATTAGTCATATAGGTAGCACAGCCATCAAAGGGATTTGGGCAAAGCCTATTATAGATATAATTTATAAAAACATAGAAAACACCCTCGAATGGAATCATCCGAGAGCAAACGAAAAAACAACCTGTGTCAGAAACACAGATTGTTTATCAAACTAAATCCGATTTATTATTTTTAGTCATGCCGTAAAGATAGGCATATTCTATTTAATGGCAAAACGGGCAGTCATTTCATATCTCAACTTGATGACACGATACTGTTCGGTAGCAGCTGTGCCCATACTAACATTGCTCTGTGCCTGAAAAGGAAGATAACGGCTTATGTTGTTATCGGCAGGTTCGATGATACGAATGACTTCACCCAATTGCTGTCCCATCGCTTCCACCAAGTAGGATGCTTTTTCACGGGCAGCTTTCAACGCTTCAATCTTACCTTGCTTCCGATACACTGGCAAATCCTTATGCTTCAATTCTCCGATGTGCATGGACTCAATTCCCCATGTATTAACAGAACGAATAATAGAATTGATCTGCTCAAAATCGGTCAACCGGATATCCAATTGCTTACCTATCAGAAATTCCTTTCCTCTTTGGCGCCAATAATCCCCTATTTCCTGTGTACGGATAGCATCATCCGCTATTCCGATTTTGCGCAAACTCCGACGCAAATCCTTTTCAATCATAGCCAATGGCACTTTCGTCCGAAAATCTTCTTCTTTATTGGATTTACCTGTATACTCTTCCTGCCAATACTCCTTAATCTGAATCAGAAAATGTATTTCATCCGGAACGACTTCAATCTCCGAAGAACCGGTCACTTCAATATATTTCCCATCACTTTCTTGAGCATTGACAACCATACTCCATGCAAACAAAACAAAAGCTAATAAAAATACCTTTTTCATATCTTTGATTTTATAGTACAACCTCATTTACAGCATCCGAATGATTATATCACAAAGCTATTAAAAAAAACTGTAAAATCGATCTTATCCCCAAATATCAATCTAGCTTTTTCGAAGGGCAAATATAATCGTTTTTTATGATTATATGACGCTTTGGTGAAATTTAAGGAACAAGGTATCCGAAAAAGCACAAAAATAGTATCTTTGCCTGCGATTTATTCACAAAGATGTGATAAAGCTATTTTTAATCATTTAATAATAAAGACTATGATTAGATTAAATGTTTTCGTCCGCGTAAGCGAGACAAACCGCGAGAAAGCGATTGAGGCAGCTAAAGAACTGACTGCTTGTTCCTTGAAGGAAGAAGGATGCATTGCTTATGATACTTTCGAAAGCAGTACCCGTCACGACGTTTTCATGATTTGTGAAACATGGCAGAATGCTGAAGTATTGGCAGCTCATGAGAAATCCTCTCATTTTAGCAAGTATGTAGGTATCATTCAGGAATTAGCTGAAATGAAACTGGAGAAGTTCGAATTCTAAATGAAACACGGAGAATAGATATACTATCTATCCAACTATCATCAAAAAAGAGAGAGACATTCTTCTTCGAAAGGAAAGAATGTTTCTCTCTTCTTATTTCCAGTTCTCACGGGAGTAGGACTGTATGAAGTGTTAGTCCAGCTTCTTATGAATAAATGTCCCTTCAATCCAATAAGTTGCGTGATTCGATTCAAATTTCAGCAGCACATAGCCCGGATCGGTAGGACCTCCAGGGAAATGATCGATAAACCAGTCCTGCCAAAGTTCCCGTTTCATCTTCTCGTCGGTTACCACTTCCACTGTTCCCGTTAATGCCACACTGTCTCCCTTATCCTGAAAGCATAATCCGGCTTTCGGATTCGACAGAAAGTCAATGGTCTTTAATGAATCCGCTCCGGTAGACATCCAAATAGTAGAAATCCCCTCTGTTGCAATCTTGCTCATCGGCACAGGACGGGGATACCCCTCTTTATTTACAGAAGCAAGCACTACCACTTCACATCTCTGCAACAACTCGGTTGCTTTCTCTCTCATTGTTTTTGTTGACATAATCTTATTGGATTTATATTGCGGACAAATATAGTGAAAATAAAATCTAATTCACAATACGCCCGTTTGCCTTTGCCTTTTGAAGCCATTCTGGGACAATTTCTTTGAGAAATTTATCTTTGTCCGCCTTTTCAACAACCATATCCAAACCGATATATTGCTGTGCTTTTTCTTTCGTTGTAATATCCGGAAGCGGTACATTATCTGTATATCCATGCGCTACAAGTACTTTACCGATAAGCATACGAGCTTGAAATACTTTATTTAAACCATGCCCCAAAATACGCATTGTTTCCTGCGGGGCATGAAAAGAACCACCATGAGAAGATACGCCGAAATCCCACCTCCATTGTGCCTGACGAATCAACAGCAAGGTCTCTTGCATTTCATTTTCTGTAGCTCCTATATCCCAAGTAAACTTCGCTTCAATATGTGCTTTTGCCAACTCTTTTTCTAAAAGTGTACGCAACTCATTTGCCTTTTGCTGACGTTCGTATACATTCTTACAGAGTGTCTCTTTATTATCACGATGGCAAGTCTGACAAGTACGTTCAGTCACTGCTAACGGATTCTGAATATGGTGATCGCTATATTTTATCCCTCCTTCATCATTGTAAGGCATATGACAGTCAGCGCACGACACACCACGCTGGGCGTGTATGCCCATCTGAAAAATTTCATAATCAGGATGTTGAGCCTTTAGTATAGGAGCACGACTCAATTGATGAATATAATCAGTAAATCCGATTTCATCATAATACTTTTCTAAATCTTCAACAGTGAAACCCTTATCCCAAGGAAAAGTAGGATATTTTATGTTCCCCTTGAAATAATACTCCGAATGACACTGCGCACAGACCAATGAACGCATTTCCTGTGGAGTGGCATGAGTGATATCTCTACCTTGACGACTAAAAGCTTCAGTGAGCGACGGACGGCTGATATGTAAATCCATATTTTTAGGTTCATGACAATCGGCACATCCTATAGGGTTTACAATTTCGGCTCCCCAGGCAGCCCACTTATTATTATAAAAGGAATCTCCCCCAATAACTTCTATCATACGGGGAACATCAGAACTTTTACACATCCAGCAACTTGCAAATTGAGGACCGTCAGCAGCATCCATAGGCGCACCAGTACGAAGTGAATGAACAATATCCTGTAAAGCGTACATATGCCCGCGCGGTGTTGAATAATCTTTAGAAAAAGCATAGCCAGCCCATAATATGACCATTTCCGGACGTTGCGCTAAAACATCAATAGAGGTTCTTCCATTTAAGCTGCCGTGTAAATCGGTCGATGTCGTATCCACCCACGTCTTATATTCACGTGGATAGTTTTCAGCAAAAATAAAGCTACGTGCTTCTATTCCGTTTATCTTTCTCTTTTTCTCATAGGTCACATTTACAACCTCTGTTCTGTGTTCCATCAGGAATGAAATGATTACTCCCGATGCAAAAATAACAGCCATTGCAAGAGCGAATAGTACCCACCTCTGCCAGGGTTTGAGCTTATCTTTCATTATTTGCTTTTTTTCTTTTAAAATACCTTCTGTTTATTGTACTAAATTATATTTGCCAAAGACAAAATAACGGAGAAACAACTTCCTTTTCCTACTTCTGAATGCACTTCTATACGTCCAGCCAGTCGTTCAATAATCACTTTACAAATGGAAAGTCCCAAACCACTCCCCTGCTCAAATTCATCAGCCTTGTAAAAGCGATCAAAAATCATCATAAGTTCCTTATCGTCAATCCCTTTGCCAGTATCTTTTACGTAAACGCAAACTTCCTGATGTTCTTTATATATTTTGCACCCCAAAGTAATAGTTCCTTCTTTAGTAAACTTATTTGCATTATTCAGGAAATTAGAAATGACTTGAGTAAAACGGAAGCAGTCGATATTAACCGGCAAGGAAACTGTTTCATCAAGTTCAAGGATAAAACATAATGAAGGCTGAATCAGTGCTTGGTAAGTGACATAAATCTCCTTTATTATTTTCGTAACGTTATGTTCCTTTATATCAAAGGATAAGTTGCCTGAATCTAAACGAGATATTTCTAATACATCATTCACCAGTTTTAAAAGCAATTCATTATTATTATTGACTATTTCAATCATGGCAGCTTTTTCCTCCGGTTCTATTTCATCAGCCCCCTCACCTATCAATAAATTTGTGAAACCTACAATAGCATTGAGCGGTGTACGGATTTCATGACTCATGTTATTCAGAAATGACTGTTTCAACTCTGCTTTTTCTGCTATCTGTTTCGCTAGAATCAACTGTTGTTCATGCTCTACCAAGTTCTGAATATTCTGCATAATACCTGCCAACATAATCTCTCCCTGAGCATCTTTTAAGGTACTGCACCGAAGCTCATACCATTGAAAATCGGCCCCTTGTCCTCCAAAGCAAAAACGTATTCGTTGTATTTGCATACTGGGAGATTGATATAATGTTTCGTAGAACGAACTAAGCAATTGTACATCGTCAGGATGGGTATATCTCATTATATCCTCTTTTGTAAACCTCCGTTGCTCCATGCCAACCAACCGTACATAATTATCATCAAATTCAAAAACACCTTCCTGAATATTCCAAAGTGAAATTTTCCCGCCGTTCATAGAAAGAGTCAACCGTTTGTGCGCTTCTTCCAACATTTGAAGATTCTTACGCTCCATCAACGAACGACGATGCGTACGTAACAGACTAATGGTAACCAAAACAAAAGAGAAAACAAATAGCCCACCCAACAAATAAAGTTCTTTTCGATAACGATCATAAAACGGATAGTTGATAATGCGAACATCTTGCGGAACATTACTAATATCACCCGCATATTCAGAAAAATACGTCCAGTCTAGTACATACTCTTTTTCCAAATCTCTTATTTTAGGCATTCCTATTTTTTCTTTCTTTAATAAGCGTGCAGCAAGACTAGAGGCAGCCTTTGTGGTAATACCTTCTGTAGCCATATAACCACCGACAATCTTAGCATTTTCACCAAAACCTTCACGAATACAACTAAAGGAAGGAATATTTAAGGCTGTTACTATCGGAATTGCCAGCATATCTAATTTATCCAGTAAGAACGCTTGATTTTGTTGTCTTCTCTTTGATTGTTTCAACATTACCAGCAAAGAAGATCCTTTTATATAGCGAAAGGGACAGAGACTTATTGTCAGGCCATTCCTTTTAGTACTATCATTTATCAAGCCGGGAGTCAGATTAAAATATTCAATCATCTCCGTTAAATGCTTATAATCACATTCTTGTACAAATGCTTTTTGATAACTCAAAACTCTCACATTCTTCCTGTCAACCACCCGGGAAAGTCTATCGAAAGATTTATGTCCAAGAATAGTCAGGTCTATATTATAAATAATCTCCATATCGTTATGGGGATACAATATTTTTATAAAGTCAATATTACGTTTCATATCAGGACTATCACGCAATACATAAACTTTCCGCAAATCGTATTCTTCTATCAGTTCTTCATTGGGAAAATGCACATTACAAGCTACTACCGGAATAGAAGATAACAGCCTGTGACGAGTAGATAATAAAGAATTAGTTGCCTGGTCACCAATGGTCAGAATAAGGTCAGTCGATTTACTTTCAAGAAATTCAAGATATTCCCTTACATGTTCTATCTCCTCTTCCTCATCAAATTTGCTACAATCAAGATAAAACTTATCAAATGCTACCTCTATTCCTTGTTTCTGAAACTCCTGATACAACAACTTTTCTATATTTTTGTTGCCAATGTCATTTTTAGATATGGAATAAATTAGGGAAATGTGCTTTACCATCAAACTGTCAGTAACATACCAGTGTTTGTAATTTAGTCCACCTATAAAAACAAGCAATGAAAGGATGAATATTAAAACGTATTTATATTTGAAGTAGGTTTTGTTCATGCTTTTTTGTTTATGTTTGGCAAAAATAGTATAAATATCACAGCATGAAAGGTATTTCACTAAAAACATCCATTAAAAACATCCATTTTAATTAAAATCAATAAATTTCCTGGTTATCAATCCTATTTCTATATTTTACCTGACCTTTTTTTATGCTATCTTTGTATCTCAAAACAATGAAATAAATGAAGAACTTTGCAGCCATCGACTTTGAAACGGCCAATGGTAAACGTACAAGTGTTTGTAGTGTAGGTGTTGTCATTGTAAAAGACGGTCAGATCGTGAATAAAATCTATCGTCTGATTCGTCCTGCGCCTAATTATTATACGCAATGGACAACGGCTATTCACGGATTAACTTATGACGATACGATGGAAGCTGAAGATTTTCCCGATGTATGGGCTGAAATCAAACCGTTGATAGATGGATTGCCACTTGTTGCCCACAATAGTCCTTTTGATGAAGGTTGTCTTCGGGCGGTTCACGAATTGTATGATATGACTTATCCTAATTACAAATTTTATTGTACCTGCCGTACTTCCAGAAAAGTTTTCGGAAAAGATCTGCCCAATCATCAGTTACATACGGTAGCAGAACGGTGTGGATATAATTTAGAGAATCACCACCACGCACTTGCTGACGCAGAAGCTTGTGCACAAATAGCTTTACTTATTATCCCCGAACCGAAAAAACTGAAGAAAGCAAAAAAAGCCGATAAAGATACGCATGTTGGAGACTTATTCGCTTCATTTATCCCCCAAGCGGCGAAAAAGAACAAATAAAAACACTACAACTATTATCACGATCAATAATAGCCATAGTGTTTTTATAATAAAATGCTAATTATAACTTCTACTAAAGAATAGATTTGGCAATACCCATCTCCAAGCCACGAAGTTCCGCTAATCCGCGAAGACGCCCCAGACAAGAATATCCCGGATTTGTCTTCTTCTTCAAATCATCAATCATCTGATGACCATGGTCAGGACGCATAGCGATAGAACATTTACGACGTTGTTGCAGAAGAATCAGGCTCTTCATCACATTGTACATATCTACATTTCCTTCCAGATGATTCGCTTCATAGAAGTTTCCTTCTTCGTCACGTTGTGTGCTGCGCAGGTGAACAAAATTTACACGATCGCCGAAACGTTCCATCATGCCCGCAAGGTCATTGTCGGCACGTACTCCGAAAGAACCTGTACATAAGCAAAGTCCATTGGATTCGTTAGGCACGGCTTCAATCAGTTTTCTGAAATCTTCTTCCGTACTCAAAATACGTGGTAAACCTAAAATGCTGTAAGGAGGATCGTCCGGGTGAATCACCAGCTTCACGCCTACTTCATCGGCGACAGGAGCTATTTCTTTTAAGAAGAAAATCAAGTTGGAACGGAGCCTTTCAGCATCGATATCGTTATAACGGTCTAATGCCTGCTGGAACTGTTCTACTGTGAAACTTTCTTCCGAGCCTGGAAGTCCGGCAATCATATTGCGAACCAACAGTTTCTTATCATCTTCACTCATTTGTTCGAAACGAGCTTTTGCCTTAGCTATTTCTTCAGGAGTGTAATCTTTTTCTGCATTCGGACGTTTCAGGATGAAAAGGTCGAAAGCTACAAAAGCCGCCTTTTCAAAGCGAAGGGCTTTAGAACCATCAGGCATTGTATAAGCAAGGTCAGTACGTGTCCAGTCCAATACAGGCATGAAGTTATAAGTAACCACCATTACACCACACTTCGCCAGATTGCGGATACTTTCCTTATAGTTCTCAATGTATTTCATGAAATCACCAGTCTGTGTCTTGATATGTTCGTGTACAGGTACACTTTCTACCACAGACCATGTCAGACCTACTTCTTCAATCATTTGCTTACGTTTCATGATCTCTTCTACTGTCCACACTTCACCATTCGGAATGTGATGAAGAGCATTTACTATACCGGTAGCGCCTGCCTGCTTAATATCCCACAAGCTAACGGGGTCGTTAGGACCATACCAGCGCCAAGTTTGTTCACATAAATACATATTGTTCTTACTAATTACAAGTTACTAATTATGATTAAAGACAGAATGATATCTTCCCAATATTAGATTGAGAATGCATCAAATCCACCATCGATTACAGCTACTGTACCTGTTACGAAGTTAGAAGCATCGCTAATCAAATAATGGATTGTTCCATAAAGATCTTCCGGTTCACCGAAACGATTGAATGGAGTATGAGCGAGAATCGTTTTCGAACGATCAGTCAGAGAGCCATCCGGATTAGTCAATAACGCACGGTTTTGATCGGTCAGGAAGAATCCCGGAGCGATTGCATTTACACGCAGACCGTTACCGAATTTCAATGCCAGTTCGCCAGCCATGTATTTAGTAAAGTTAGCAATAGCTGCTTTAGCTGCACCATAACCAACGACACGAGTCAATGGACGAAGAGCTGATTCAGAGCAGAAGTTTACAATAGAGCCTTTCTTCTGTTCTACCATAATTTCAGCAAATACCATTGTAGGCAACACTGTACCGAAAAGGTTCAAATCTACTACTTTCTTAAATGCGTCAATCTGTAAATCGAAGAACGTTTTATCCGGAGCAATAGTTGCACCTGCCATGTTACCTCCGGCAGCGTTCAACAAAACATCAATACGGCCATAAGCTTTCATGATTTCCACTTTGTTGCCTTCGAGCACTTCCTTATCCATCACATCAGTGTAAAGGAACATAGCTTCATTTCCTTCTGCTTTGATACTGTCTACCAATGCTTTTCCTGCTTCTTCACTTCTGTCAAGCACAACCACTTTTGCACCTTCCTTTGCGAGATACGCAGCAATACCTTTACCTAAAATCCCAGCTCCGCCGGTGATAACAACTACTTTACCTTTTACGTTAAATAATTCATTCATGGTTCTTACAAATTTATATGTTTATAATTTATTGTTCAGATAATATTTCAGATTCTCTTTAAGGAGAATATCGATAGGCATCAAATTCACTTTCTCACTGTTCTGTTTGAACAGCAAATGATTACACAATGATTTAATACCATCATATCCCTGACGCTCAGGACGCTGCGCAATCAATGCAGTTATCACACCTTCGGAAAGTAATTGCGTATTTCTACCGATAAGGTCATAACCAACCAGTTTGACAGCCTGCATTCCTCTTGCCTTTAGGTAATTTCCTAAGATATAGCAAGTTGAATTAAAGATAACAGCCCCCTTAATATTCGGATTAGCTTCAAAGATCTCATCCAGCTTCATGAAATTATACACTGAATCATTTATTTTCAGTTCTACTTCATGCAGGCTTCCATTAAACTCTGTTTCCATAAGATAATGGCAAAAACCTTCGCGCCTGTTCTTTCCCTGGTTAGAATCGTTCTTCCCACTATGAATAATCCGTGCCATTAATATATCGGAAGAAGAAGGAAGCCTGTCCATTAATAATCTGGCAGCAATCACTCCGGCATCATAAGATTCCGTTCCAAAATAAGCCAGTTGATGCTGCCCTCCAATGTTGGAGTCAACATACACATAAGGTATTTCATTCCTGTCAAGCTCCTGCGAAAGCCGGATAACAGAATCTGTAAACAAAGTCGCAATCAATACTCCATCCACTTTCTCATTCAGCAGATTTCGGATGATATCATCAAAAGTCTTGTTATTATATTGATCGAAAAAGAGTTTGGTAATGGTGATATTATATGATTCCATTTCTGCCGCAGCTTTATCTATACCTTCCGAAATAGCTTCCCAATACTCTCCCTGCACAAAAGAAGGAGTTATTGCAAGGATATGATATTGTTTTTTGGAGGCTGCTAATGAACGTGCCATCAGATTTGGTTGATAATGTACCATTTCCAGAATAGCCTGTACTTTTTTCCTGTTTTCTTCAGATACTCTTCCACGATTATGGATTACACGATCTACCGTGCCAACAGAGACACCTGCCATCTTGGCAATGTCTACAATCCGAATATTTGAAAACTCTTTATCCATATATTGATAAGTATCTTGTTTTTCATCGGCAAAAGTAAAATGAATTATTGAATTAAGCAATAGTGTGTGCGCACACACATTGCAAACGAACAATCATACACAATTAATAATCAAACGATTAAACCAACAACACGACAAACATACATGTTGTTAAACATAAGAAAAAGTAAAGATAGTGTAGAGAAAAAGACTCTTTTCAGATGAAAAGTTAAAGAGAAAGTACCCCCTGATTCTTAAAGGAAGTGCAAATAACAAAGAATATTCATCCAAATGTGTCCGTACACACATCCAAATGATAACCGAATAAGATTAGAGATAAAAAGATTAATATACAATATAATAAAACAGGTAACCGATTCTATTAAAATCGATTACCCATTTTGGGATTCTTATTTTTCCCACTTATCTTTTGCTTTTCCGGCCACTTTGTCGGCTTCGGCTGCTACTTTATTTGCAATTTCCGCGCCCGTTTCTACAGCTTTAAGTCCAAGATCCATCGCTTTTCTTTCAGCATGAGCAGCTGCTATTTCAGCATCGCGACCTATGCGATGGATAGCATTATAAATTTCACTTTCCAACTGCTTTGCTTTTGCTGTGCGTGAAAGACGATAAGCAACTGCGCCGAGGATTGACCCAATTCCGAGTCCAATCCAGAAATTTCCATGTCTACATTCCATAATTAAGTTCTGTTTTTAGGATTAAAAATAAATTATATAAATATCTATTTAGATTTCGAGAATAAGGAAGCAATCCATAATACAAGGATAGCCCCTACAGTGGAAGTTATCAAACTTCCGATCAGTCCTGAAGCTGCCAGTCCGAAAAGGGCAAATACCCAACCGCCCAATACACCTCCAAGAATACCAAGTAATAAATTTATGATAAGACCAAAACCTCCGCCGCGCATTACTTTACCTGCGAGGAATCCAGCCACAATACCAATGATGATATACCAAATAAAGCCCATATTATCCTCCTTTTTTATTTAACAACAGCAGGTACGGAGAATAGTTCAGTTAGTCAAAAGTGAATTAACGACAATTTACAATCCTTAGTCTTAAAGTTTTATTCTAAAGGACCTTTCGATAAAAGAATCCATCGCTACCACAACTTTCTTCATATCATATTGAATTAATCATAGCAAATATATTGAGAAACGGGAAGTTTACGTACCTTTGCAGCCAATTTTCAGGAACACTTCAAAAGTAAATAGGTATTATGGTACAGAATCAGGAACAACCCGTAGGAAAAATCACATTTTCCATCTTGATTGCATTGAGTCTTTCACATTGCCTCAACGATCTTTTACAGTCGGTGCTATCAGCGTCTTATCCTCTATTCAAAGATGATTTGGGACTTAGTTTCGCCCAAATCGGACTTATAACGTTAGTTTATCAACTTTCCGCTTCGGTCTTTCAGCCGATTACCGGAGTTTTCTTTGATAAGCATCCCGTCGCATGGTCACTGCCTATCGGAATGAGCTTTACAATGATTGGTCTGATAAACTTGGCATTCTCCGATAATCTATATTGGATATTATTATCCGTATTCTTAATCGGGATCGGTTCATCCGTACTGCATCCGGAAGCTTCTCGTATCACATTCCTTGCTTCAGGAGGAAAACGTGGGCTGGCACAATCACTTTTTCAAGTAGGTGGTAACTTCGGAGGTTCATTAGGTCCTTTGCTGGTAGCTTTACTGGTGGCTCCTTATGGCAGAGAGCATCTCCTCATATTCGCATTTGTGGCTTTAGCAGCTATCGGGGTGATGTATCCGATTTGCAAATGGTATAAGGCATATCTAAACCGGATGAAAGAACAGACCGTCAGTATCAAGAGGCCTGTTCATCTTCCTTTGCCTATGGATAAGACAGCCCTTTCAATCGGGATATTACTGATCTTGATTTTCTCCAAATACATTTATATGGCAAGTCTTACCAGTTATTATACCTTCTATTTAATCCATAAATTCAATGTAAGCGTACAAGAATCGCAGCTATATTTATTTATCTTCCTTGTTGCTACCGCCATCGGAACATTAATCGGAGGTCCTGTAGGCGACCGCGTTGGTCGGAAGTATGTGATTTGGGCTTCTATTTTAGGAGCAGCTCCATTCAGTTTATTAATGCCACATGCCAATCTAGCTTGGACGATTGTACTTAGTTTCTGTGTAGGGTTAATGCTTTCTTCGGCTTTCCCCGCCATATTACTTTATGCACAGGAATTACTTCCTACTAAACTTGGATTGATATCAGGACTGTTCTTTGGATTTGCGTTCGGAGTTGCCGGTGTTGCATCGGCAGTACTTGGCAATTTGGCAGATAAAACCAGTATTGAGTATGTCTATAATATATGTGCTTATATGCCGTTACTAGGATTAGTCACGTTCTTTTTACCCAATTTGAAAAAACAGAAAATCGAATAAAATAGAAGAATGAAAACAACCGGTATGCATCGTCACGACGTATACCGGTCTACAAGTTAAGGTCAAAGTCAAAAAATTAAGAGAGCTATTTATATGTTAGGGTTAGCGTTAATTTCTTTCTGCGGGATAGCATATAAATAATAAGTACTATTCACTGTAAATGGCTTCCCGTCCGGAAAGTTAAGGAACCAATGTCCCAAAGGATTCCGTTTAGCAAAGGAGCCATCTTCCTGCCAACAGTCCACTTCTGTCTTTTGCATCTCATCCGATAAAGCAGTACGTTCTACTGCCTTTTGCGTACGAAGTATATCGGTAATACCAAATCCTTCTCCCCAAAGTTCACGACGACGCTCCATCAGTATCTCATTGATTACATCTTCCTGTGACTTTCCTGTCACCTCGTAATCCCCTACTCCACGGGCATTACGCAATGTATTCAATGGAGCTACAGCCTGTGCCAACGCTACGCCATCGCGTACTTTTGCTTCAGCTTCTATCAAATACATTTCAGCAGCACGCATCAAGACCAGATCAGCTGTATCATCTGCACGCATGTGAAATTTCTTATATCCCAAATACCCTTCACGCATCCACTGAAACAAAGGCAAACGAATGTCACCGTCGATAAATGTATCCTTTAGATGAGGATCGGCCATAAAGCTACTGTACATTCCTATGTATGTTACATCCAGAAAATAGAAGTTGTAGCTGGCGTCCGATTGGGAAGGAATTTGAGGAAATCCCCATATCCATTCTTTATTGGAAATATTATTAAAACCTTCGTACTCGGCTGTAGTTGTCATCAATGTATATCCTGCACGGGCGGCTTCAGCAGCTTTTGCAGCTTCTTCCCACTGTCCGGTCAACAAGTAAGCACGAGCTAAAAGACCGTCAACTACTGCTACATTCGGTTTGAACTTCTGGTTATCACCACTGCGAACATAGTTTTTCAAATAATCCTGCGCCAAGTTCAAATCATCAAAAATACGCTGGTAAACCTGTGCCACTGTTGATTTTCCTTTCGGTACTGTCGCACTATTACTCGGTTCGGTATAAATAGGAACACAAGGTGCATCCTTATCCTTCAAATAGGTAAATTGATAATGCTGTACCAGATGCAAATAACAGAAAGCACGCAATGCCAATGCTTGTCCCTGTACCTGTCGGAGTTCTTCCGAATCCCCCTTGATTGAAATGGCAGTATTACAATTATCTATCGTTTTATATATCAGATACCAGGCAAACTCTGTTCTACCGTTCGAAGAAAGTGCTATATCATTAAACTGATACGAAGAGTTGAAACCATATTTCGGACGGGAAACAATATCACTTGCCATCATATCATCCAAACACTGAAGTGCCCGATAACCGATATTAGCATAGGTACTTGAATAATCAAACAGATTATACCAAGCACCATTCACAAGTGCCTCCGCATTTTCGGGTACAGCTACCTTATCCGAACTTACCGCATCTGTAGGGTCCGTATCCAGAAAACTGCTGCTACAGCTCGTTGCCAGAAAAAGGCCGGCAACTGCCGCAAGAATAGATTGAATCTTTATTTTTCTCATAATTTAGTCTGAATTTAGAAAGAAACGTTGATACCTCCGGAAATGGTTCGCATAGCCGGATAACGGTAATAAGTGATACCGGTAATTCCCTGTTCTGGGTCTAGTCCCTGATTCCGGTGAATAGTAAACAGATTATCTCCTTGTACATATACCTGCACACTGCTCAATGATAACTTACTAATCCATTGTTTGGGTAAGTTATAGGAAAGTGTCAGGTTTTTCAATCGCATATACGAATTATTCTGCAAGAAACGAGTGGAAGCCGAGTTCCAGTTATTAGAGGTAGTGCTCAAAGCAGGGACATCTGTATAGCGATTGTCGGGAGTCCATCTTCTTAGAATCTCCGTCGACCAGTCACGTCCTTCCAAACTTCCATTGTGCAGAATCATTGTAATATCACGATTGTAGATATATCCACCGATACTATAAGCAAAGATGGCCGAAAGATCGAATCCTTTCCAAGAAAGAGACGTATTAAATCCGCCATACACCTTCGGAAGAGATGATTTATTGACGTAATAATAATCAGCCGAACCATAGTTATTTGTTGTGACACGTCTTCCGGTCGGATTCTTATTTGCATCTTTCTCATCCATATACCACAGCGGATCTCCATTTTTCGGATCTACTCCCGCCCACTCTATCATATAGAAATCATACACCGAACGGCCTACCTGCAACTTGTTCACACCACTTCGCGGCATATCTTTCAATGGAAGGTCTGTTACCTTATTCTTATAATGCGTCAGGTTCATTCCCAGTTTCCATATCCAACCATTCTGATTGATAATCGTTCCGTTAAGAACCATTTCAATACCCGTATTTTTTAACGCTCCTACATTTTCGTCAATAGAGCCATATCCCAGGGAAGGAGCTATCGGACGTGAATAAAGCAGATCTTTCGAACGACGTGTAAAAAAATCAAATGAACCGGAAAAACGGTTATTGAACAGGGAGAAGTCGATGCCTACATTAAAATTGAGATTCGTTTCCCATTTCAGATTCGGAGTTGCCATACGGTCGGACACTAACGCATTTTCGCCCAAATTGGAAACAATGGTATAAAGTCCTTTACTCGCATAATAAGTGCCCAAGTTATCATTTCCCTGCGCACCATAGCTCATTTTCAGAGTCAAGGCAGACAACCAGTCGGAAGTACTTGCCATAAACTCTTCCCGGTCGATACGCCAGGAAGTACCCAGCGACCAGAAATTTCCCCAACGAGTCTCAGGCGCAAAACGTGAAGAACCGTCGCGACGATAGGATGCCGAGAAGAAATATTTATTCTGATAATCGTATAATGCTTGGGTCAGATAACCCACCAAAGCATAATCAATGCGATACCCTGAACCTCCGGTCAACTGTGAACCGACTACCAACTCCGGCATATCAGGCTGCGCCATTTTGGAACGTGATGCCGTCAGTTCATCGTAGCGGTAAGAATAGGCCTCCACACCGGCAAGGACATTAAAATGATGTTCACCAATTGTCTTGTCATACGTAGCAATATTATTCCATGTCCAAGAGAAAGTGCGAGTATTCATCCGGCTGACGCCGCCACCGTTTTCTTTAGCCGGCCCCAATTTCGGATTCGTATAATCCAACGTATTATAATTAATCAAGTCAAAGTTGAAACTTGTCTTGAATTTCAATCCTTCAATAATCGTAGCTTCCAGAAAAGTACGACCGGAGACTTCATCTTTCATTCGTTCTGATTTATCCAAAGGTAAAGTAGCCGGCAGATTCCAGTTTGCCATCGAACCGGAAGGACGATAGGAACCGAAGTCATAAATACGGTCTCCATTCTCATCCAATTTGTAACCACCGTCAGTATTCATTTCATAAATCGGATAAAATCCGGGCATGGTACGTCCTGCGGTAATCACATTACTGGTTTTGGAGTCGGAAGAAACCGGATAGTTCTGCATGGAATGTGCAAAACTCAAATTGACTCCTCCCTTCAACCAGGAAGTCATTTCGCTGGTGATATTGGAACGAAGGTTGAAACGCTGATAACCGGATTCAAGCGCAATACCTTTATCATTCAGGTATCCGGCTGAGAAGAAATACTGATTTGCTTTTCCGCCTCCGGAAACACTTAGATTCAACTCTGTGCGAAGTGCTTGTTGTTCCATGGCATCACTCCAGTCAGAATTCCATAATGGACGGGCACCTGCCACCAATTTTCCATCTGTACCGACCGGTTGCGTATATTGGGGGCCATAAGGATTCGGCCCACCTCCCATCAATTTGGTAACCAGGTCTTTGGAAGCTTGCGCCGCAGCAGTTGCCGGAGTATAATCCGCACTCCTAGCATACTGATTGCGAAGTGCTTCCCAATACAATTCAAAGTATTGATCGGTACTGACACGATCATAATCACGCACGGCACGATTGGAACCTCCTAAAGAGGCTTTTACCTTTACAGTTGCTTTGGTATTTTGCTCACCTTGCTTGGTTGTGATAATAATCACCCCATTTGCGCCACGTGACCCGTATAAAGCAGCAGAAGCCGCATCTTTCAATACTGTCATCGAAGATATATCATCAGGATTGATAGAGTTCACACTACCGTCGAATGGAACACCGTCCACCACATAAAGCGGAGCACTGGATGCATTGATAGATCCGATACCACGAATACGGATTTCCGCATCCGTACCCGGCTGCCCGCTTGCCGCACTAGCCTGTACTCCGGACACCGTCCCTTCTAATACACGCGATACGCTCGAAGTCTGTAGCTTTTCAATCTCACCCGCTTTCATCGTCGAAGCTGCTCCGGTAAAGCTATACTTCTTAGCAGTAGCATAAGCTACTACCATTACTTCTTCCAGTTCTTTACTTTCCGATTCCAACGTGACATTAATCACACTTCGATTATTCACTGGTTGCTCTACCGATCTCATTCCTACAAAACGGAACACTAAAGTGCCGGTAGCAGGAACTTCAATTGAATAATTTCCATCAATATCGGTGATGGTGCCGGAGGATGCTCCTTTCAATTGTACGGAGACACCAGGCAAGGGCTCCCCTTCAGAAGTCACCGTACCCGTCACGCGTTTCTCCTGCTGTGCTTCCGCATATACTATATTTCCAGCAAAAAGCAGAAGAGACACGACTAATAAACGTAAATAGATTCTCATAATTTTGTGGCTTAAGATTTATTTGCTTGTTGTAACTAACAGTATATTGAACTTTTTTGTTTAGGAAACGAAACATTTTTTAGAAGATTGCTAGCATAAATCAACGAAAGGTAGTACATTCGTGAAACGAAAAATATCTAAAACAACAAAGAACCACATGGGGAAACAGGTTATTCTATATCTTTTTCTGTTATTTTCACTGTCCTTGCAGGCACAAAGTGGAGAGAAAACCCTTTCTATAAATGACAGCACAAGAATAGATTCCGCAACGGTCACCCAACCCAGCCCCTTTAAAAGAGCGATCAAGAGATTTCTGAATTTCAGTGATTTTGATACGCTCTATATCAGCCCGAACCGTTATAATTATGCGTTGATGGCTACTCATTTCAGCAACTTCGAATATTATTCTGTCACCAGCGAACAGCCTCAACCACAAAAACTTAGTTTTTCTCCCAACCCGCATAATAAAATAGGACTGTATTTCGGCTGGCGATGGATTTTCCTGGGATGGTCTGTAGATGTGGATGATATCTATCGGAAAACCAACCGGAAGAATAGAGGTACAGAGTTTGACCTTAGTCTATATAGTTCCAAACTTGGTGTAGATATATTCTACCGCCGTACCGGAAACAATTACAAGATACATAAGATCAGAGGATTTTCTGAAGATATTCCCTCCAACTATTCCGAGGATTTCAGTGGAATAAAGGTGGATATAAAAGGGCTGAACTTATATTATATCTTCAATAATAGAAAATTCTCTTACCCGGCTGCCTTCAGCCAGTCCACCAACCAACGACGCAATGCGGGTACATTTATTGCCGGTTTTTCTATTTCAAAGCATCATCTTGACTTCGACTATACAGAACTTCCTGATTTTCTACAGCAGACAATGAATCCCGGTATGAAAGTCAAAGATATAAAATATACCAATGCCAATATCAGTTTCGGATATGCCTACAACTGGGTCTTTGCCCGCAACTGCCTGGCATGTCTGTCTCTCACCCCTGCCATTGCCTATAAAGCCTCTGATGTAGATGCGGAAACTCACGAAGGAAAAGCATGGTACGGCAAATTTAACCTGGATTTTCTATTGCGTGCAGGGGTTGTTTACAATAACGGAAAATACTTCGTAGGTACTTCTTTCGTTGGAAAAAACTATAATTACCACAGAAATAATTTCTCTGTAGATAACGGCTTCGGCACTCTTCAGATATATGCCGGATTCAATTTCAATTTGCGTAAAGAATACAGGAAAAAGAAATAAAAGTACGGATATCAGAAATCGTAAACTTGCTTGCTTATCCAAAGAATCTTTGTACATTTGCCACGTTCTAACGAACAAAAGTAAAAAATCAATGAAGCAACAACGCCACATACAGACCACACGTACCCTTCTTTCCCGCTTCCGTTATTGGGGCAGAAAGAACTATGCCGCTTTTGCGAGTATGGGACGTGAATTCCAAATCGGTCATCTGCACATCAATGTTGTGGACGTTGCCCTTCGTAAGCAGAATGCTAAAATTACTATCCCTTATCATACATTTATGACACTTCAGGAAATAAAAGACCAAGTGTTGGCAGGCATTGATATTTCGCCCGACCAAGCCGCTTGGCTAGCCAACATGGCTGACAGTGAGGCGCTATATGCCGCCGCGCATGAGATTACCGTCGCACGTGCCTCGCACGAATTCGACATGTGTTCCATCATCAACGCCAAGTCCGGCCGATGCCCGGAAAACTGTAAATGGTGTGCACAATCCTCTCACTACAAGACTAAAGCCGAGATTTACGATCTCCTTCCCGCTGAAGAATGTCTTCGACAGGCGAAATACAATGAAGCCCAAGACGTCAACCGTTTCTCTCTCGTTACCAGCGGACGAAAACCATCTCCCAAACAGATCACCCAACTTTACGATACCGTTCGCCAAATTCGACGTCACTCGTCCATTCAACTTTGTGCTTCTCTGGGGTTACTTAACGAGGAAGAGCTACGTTCCCTGTACGAAGCCGGAATCACCCGTTACCACTGTAACCTGGAAACGGCTCCGTCTTATTTTTCTAAACTCTGCTCTACGCATACACAAGAACAAAAACTAGCTACTCTTGATGCAGCCCGTCGTGTAGGTATGGATATCTGCTGCGGAGGTATCATCGGTATGGGAGAAACAATGGAGCAACGGATTGAATTCGCATTCACTTTAAAAGAACTGAATGTCCAGTCCATACCAATCAATCTATTAAGTCCGATACCCGGAACACCTTTAGAAAATGAAAAGCCTTTAAGCGAAGAAGAGATTCTTAAGACCATTGCTATATTCCGATTTATTAATCCGACAGCTTTTCTAAGATTTGCCGGAGGACGTTCACAACTATCTTCCGAAGCCATGCACAAAGCACTATCTATCGGAATTAATTCAGCTATCGTGGGTGATCTGCTGACAACTCTCGGTTCCAAAGTATCGGAAGACAAAAAGATGATTCAGGAAGAAGGTTATCATTTTGCAGATTCCCAGTTTGACCGCGAACACATTTGGCATCCGTATACTTCCACCACCCACCCACTTCCTGTTTATAAAGTGAAACGGGCAGACGGTGCAACCATTACCCTCGAAAACGGACAGACACTCATAGAAGGAATGTCCTCCTGGTGGTGTGCTGTACACGGATACAATCACCCAATACTCAATCAGGCAGCAAAAGAACAATTAGATAAAATGTCTCATGTCATGTTCGGCGGACTAACACACGATCCCGCTATTGAATTGGGGAAATTACTGCTACCGTTGGTTCCTCCATCTATGCAGAAAATATTCTATGCAGATTCCGGTTCGGTAGCTGTAGAAGTAGCACTGAAAATGGCTGTACAATATTGGTATGCAGCAGGAAAACCGGAGAAAAACAACTTTGTCACTATCCGCTCCGGCTATCACGGTGATACATGGAATGCTATGTCCGTATGCGATCCGGTAACAGGAATGCACAGTTTGTTCGGTTCGGCACTGCCCGTTCGTTATTTTGTACCGTCTCCAGCTTCCCAGTTTCATGGAGAGTGGAATCCGGAAGATATACTGCCTTTACAAAAGGTGATCGAAAAACATTCGGAAGACTTGGCTGCACTTATTCTGGAACCTATAGTACAGGGAGCAGGTGGTATGTGGTTTTATCATCCACAGTACTTGCGCGAAGCAGAAAAGCTCTGCCGGAAACATAATATTCTTCTTATTTTCGATGAAATAGCAACGGGATTCGGACGAACAGGCAAACTTTTTGCTTGGGAACATGCCGGAGTAGAACCGGATATTATGTGTATCGGCAAGGCATTGACCGGAGGATATATGACCCTCTCCGCCGTACTGACCAGTAACCAGATAGCCGATACAATTTCCAATCACGCACCGGGAGCTTTCATGCACGGCCCCACGTTTATGGGTAATCCGCTCGCATGTGCAGTAGCTTATGCATCTGTCCGATTGTTACTCGAATCCGGTTGGCAAGAAAAAGTAAAGCGAATCGAAGCTCAATTAAATGAAGAATTGTCATCTGCACGAGAACTTCCACAAGTGGCAGATGTAAGAGTACTAGGGGCCATTGGAGTGATAGAAATGAAACATCCGGTCAATATGGCAACTATGCAACAACGATTTGTAGAAGAAGGAATTTGGGTACGTCCTTTTGGCAAACTGGTATATCTGATGCCACCTTTCATCATCACCCCGGAACAATTGAGTAAACTGACCTCCGGGTTGCTCAGAGTTATTCAAAAAAGATGACAGACAAGAAGAATATTACCGGATTTTCAGACAAGGATCTGTTCCTCGGTGAGCAAAAGAGTGTTCCTCGGTGAGGAACGGAACTTTCCTCACCGAGGAAGGATGCCTTGGTCGGTGAGAAACTACCGGATAGTTATTCATACAATAAGCATCTTATAGACAAGCAATTACGTTTTCAACCATTCATATATCGAATACTGATTACTTAAAACAATAATTCATGACATTAGAGTATATAAACCAAGAACTCCAAACCTTGAAAGAGAGAAAGAATTACCGTTCTCTCCCGCCGCTAATTCACGAAGGACGAGATGTTCTGCTGAACGGACAACGAATGTTGAACCTATCTTCTAATGATTATCTCGGACTGGCCAATGACATTTCATTGAGGGAGGAATTCTTAAAGACGCTCACTCCCGAAACATTCCTGCCTACCTCCTCTTCTTCCCGGTTATTGACCGGTAATTTTAGTGACTATCAGAAGCTGGAACAGCAGCTAGCCACAATGTTCGGAACGGAAAGTGCACTCATATTCAATAGTGGCTATCATGCCAATACAGGAATACTTCCTGCCATTGGCAATACTCACACACTGATTCTTGCTGACAAGCTGATACATGCAAGCCTGATAGACGGAATTAAATTATCATCGGCTAAATGTATCCGGTATCGTCACAATGATATTTCTCAGTTGCAACGACTGATTGCTGAAAATCATAACGCTTACGAGCAGATTATTATTGTCACCGAAAGTATATTCAGCATGGACGGCGATGAAGCCGACCTTCGTGCTCTTGTCCAATTAAAAAAGAGCTATTCCAATATTCTTCTTTATGTGGACGAAGCCCATGCTTTCGGTGTACGGGGAGACAACGGATTGGGATGCGCTGAAGAACAAGACTGCATCAACGATATAGACCTTTTGGTTGGAACATTCGGGAAAGCGATAGCCTCAGCAGGTGCTTACATTGTCTGCCGACAAGTTATCCGTGAATATCTAATCAACAAAATGCGCACATTTATATTCACAACCGCTCTTCCTCCCATTAATATTCAATGGACTTCGTGGATATTAAAACACCTGCCTGCCCTCCAACAGAAGAGAGCTCATTTACTGCAAATCAGTAACAAACTAAAGACCGCACTTGCCGACAAAGGATACAATTGCCCCTCGGTAAGCCATATTGTCCCTATGATTGTCGGAGCAAGTGAAGATACTATATTGAAAGCAGAAGAAATTCAACGCAAAGGATTCTACTCATTGCCGGTACGTCCGCCTACGGTTCCCGAAGGGACTTCACGCATCCGCTTCTCACTGACAGCTGACATCACTGAACATGAAATCGACCAACTCATTAAACTAATAAACGAATGAAACAGCATTTTATCATAAAGAATAATCAAAAACATCTATTGCTTTTCTTCGCAGGCTGGGGAATGGATGAAACTCCCTTCCTGCAAATTCACCCAACCGATAAGGACTGGATGATTTGCTATGATTATCGTTCATTAGAGTTCGATGCCGGCATTTTGCAAGAATATTCCGAAATCACCCTCATTGCCTGGTCAATGGGAGTATGGGCAGCCTCACAGATAATGCAACAATATCCCCCCCTGCCCTTCTCCCAAAGTATCGCTATCAATGGCACTCTTTATCCCATACATGAGACAAAAGGAATTACTCCTACCATTTTCGAAGGAACCCTGCAAGGACTGAATGAACAATCCCTGCAAAAGTTTCAAAGAAGAATGTGTAGTTCAGCAGCCGATTACAAGGCTTTTCAGACAGTAGCTCCCCAACGTCCCGTTGAAGAGCTCAAAGAAGAGCTTGCTGCCATACAAAAGCAATACTTGTCATTACCACCGTCGGATTTTGCATGGCAAAGAGCCATTATAGGAAAGAACGACCGTATCTTTCTGCCGGATAGCCAATGGCTGGCATGGAGAAACAAAGCGGATTCCCTTGAATATGCAGAAGCCGCTCATTATCAACAAGACCTTTTTGATAATGTAATCATGCAAATCAACTAATTATCGATTTATGGATAAACAACTAATCGCCGAACGTTTTTCTAAAGCCATTGCTACTTATCCTCAGGAAGCAAACGTACAACGGCAGATAGCAGATAAAATGATTCACCTGCTTACAGAACACGTCTCTTTTCCCTGTTCAAAAGTGATTGAGTTCGGATGCGGCACAGGCATTTATTCCCGTATGCTACTTCAGGCTCTTCGGCCGGAAGAATTATTGCTAAACGACCTTTGTCCGGAAATGAAGTACTGTTGTGAAGATATATTAAGAAAAGAACAGGTTTCCTTTCTTCCGGGAGATGCAGAAACTGTTTCTTTCCCCGCTGAAAACACATTAATTACTTCCTGCTCGGCTCTGCAATGGTTCGAATCTCCTGAAAACTTTTTCAAAAGGTGCAATGCCCTGCTGAATAACCAAGGCTATTTCGCTTTCAGTACTTTCGGGCAAGAGAATATGAAAGAGATACGAGAGTTAACAGGAAACGGACTCCCTTATCGTTCACGCGAAGAGCTTGTAACAGCCTTGTCATCTCACTTTGACATACTATATTCGGAAGAAGAACTTATTCCTCTTTCGTTTGATAACCCACTAAAAGTACTTTATCATTTGAAGCAGACAGGAGTAACCGGAATATCCGGCACCTCTTCCCAACAACTGCGGACACGTCGTGACTTGCAGTTATTCAGTGAACGTTACACACTAAAATTTACCCAGGGCACTTCAGTGTCCCTGACCTATCACCCTATTTATATCATCGCAAAAAAGAAAAAAGTATGAAACAGAATGTATATTTCGTAAGCGGTATCGACACCGATGCCGGCAAGAGCTACGCCACCGGGTTTCTAGCTCGTGAATGGAACAAGAACGGACAGTGTACCATCACTCAAAAATTTATCCAAACAGGAAACGTCGGTCATTCCGAGGATATTGATCTACATCGTCGTATTATGGGAATCCCCTTTACAGAAGAAGACAAGAAAGGACTGACTATGCCGGAAATTTTCTCTTATCCTGCCTCTCCACATCTCGCTTCCCAACTGGATAACCGTCCCATCGACTTCGACAAAATCAAACGTGCTACGGAAGAGTTAAGTGAACGCTATGATTTTGTTCTGCTCGAAGGCGCAGGCGGTTTAATGGTTCCATTAACGGCAGAGCTTCTGACAATAGACTACATTGCCCAAGAGAATTATCCGCTCATTTTTGTTACTTCCGGCAAATTGGGAAGCATCAATCATACCTTACTTAGCCTTGAAGCCATACAAAAGCGCAATATTGTATTGGATACAGTACTTTATAATATGTATCCTACCGTAAAAGATAAAACGATTCAGAATGATACGATGAACTTCATTCAAAACTGGCTGAAGAAGTATTTCCCGAATACGAAGTTTATATTGGTTCCAGAAATAAAAGAATAAAAGACTTATGACTTCAAAAGACTAGCCTCACTATTTGCCGGGCTAGTTTTTTGTTTCTACAATCCATTTCTCCATATTACAGGTTTCCGCACTAAAATTTACCCCTACTTTAAAAAGTTTACGCCATTCAATCGTTCATCATCGTTCAATCGGATTTGTTCAATCGGATTTGTAACTTGTTCAATCGGATTTGTAATCCGATTGATTGCGTATCAGGATTTATAATCCGCTCCGCCTTAACCTCTTATCTTCCTAAACTACAATCACCTCCAACAGTCCTTTATCACCCGCATAACTCACCGCCGAACTATATAAATAATCTTCCTGCCGTGCAACAATTTCCTGCTTCACCGGATTATTATGAATATAATTCAATTTTTGCAGAAAGAAGTCATGCAAATAAATTAACTCGGGATGATTCCCTTCTTGCCAAAAACGATATTTAGATATTTTTTTGTCATTAGCTCCGGCAAAGCGAAAACGATCCAACATCCATTCGCGACGACTTTCTTGAGGATCTGTTTCGAGTTCTGCCATAATACGTTTGCTAGTGAACTTTTTAAAATCCCGAAGAATATCCGAAACTGTTGCTTCTGTTCCGGAACTGACAATCATATGCAAATGGTTACTCATTAATACCCAGGCATAAATTCTTAGGCCTTTTTTCTCCTGACAATAGGCTAGTGATTCCAGAATTATATGCTTGTATTTAGGACGGGTAAAGATATCTATCCAATCGACAACGGTAGAAGTAACAAAATATAATTCATCTAAAACTCGATTCGCAGTATCCATTGATATACTAATTTGATTAGAGGAGATAAATGTACGATTTAAATCGAAAGAGACAAAGAATTTTAAACGATCGGACACGATAAGCGGATTAAAAATCCTAATACGCAAGACCAGCGGATTAAAAATCCGCTGGTTAAAAAGTTAAAAATCCGCTGGTTAAAAAATCCGCTGGCACCCTCTATAAATCCGCTAGCTTCTATTATAAATCCGCAGGCTTCTAATGGTAGAGCATTCCACAATTATTCACCAATTTTATGGGCTTTTCTTCTGAGATAATTGAATATTCAGAGAACCGGAAATAAAAAAGTGTCCGACCAAAAGTTCCCTTACGAGGAGGCTTCTGCACATACTTCTTTTTTATATCGTTTTTATGATCTTACGTTTTCTCTTCTGTCGTCGCATCTATTCATTAAACGATAGTCGAATATTTATCCAAAGCCTTTCTCAATGCTCTTTCCGCAATGGGTTTAGTCACAAAATCATTGCATCCCATCTCCAAAGCCAAATCTTTATCCGTTTCAAAAGCATAAGCCGTCAAAGCAATAATAGGAATCTCTTTGGAATAAGAACGAATGATATGCGTTGCTTCCAATCCATCCATGCGTGGCATTTTTATATCCATCAGAATTAAGTCCGGCTGATACTGCTTATACATTTCGATGGCTTCCACTCCATCCTTAGCCCAAAGCAGTGTATATTCCCTGCCGATCAGATTCTTCAGCAGGATAAAATTACTTTCCACATCTTCCGCCACTAAAATCTTCTTGATTTGTTGCACACGATTTACAGTATTTCCTTTAGATTCTGTCTTTGACATTTTAAAGATTTTGCCGAGTTCTCCGGCTTCTTCATAAGGAATCGTGAAATAGAATGTAGAGCCTTTACCCAGTTCAGAAGTCACCCCTATTTCTCCACCGATCTTTTCGATAATCATCTGACAGATAGATAACCCTAATCCTGTGCCTTGAGCGAAAGAGTTCAGTTTGACAAAACGCTCGAAGATATGATCTACCTTTTCCGGCTCTATTCCTATGCCCGTATCCTCCACATACACACGAATATTTTTGTCCGTCCGCTCAAAACCCAAACGAATCTCTCCTTCATAGGTAAACTTACTCGCATTAGTCAGAAAATTCGTTATCACTTGCATGATACGGTTCTGATCTCCCTCCATGAGCAGATCTTCCTTCTCATTATCAAAAACAAGAGTTACCCCTTCTTTCACACGTTCTTTATGAACAGCATAAATCGTCCGGCAAACTTCTCCCAGATTCATAGGACGCTTGATATATTCCAATGTCCCTGCTTCTATCTTCGATAAATCCAGAATATCATTGATCAGTTGCAATAAAATATCCGAATTTTGATTGATAATACCCGAATAAAGTTTCTTCTCTTCAGCAGTTTCAGCAACAGGCAATAATTGAGAGAATCCTACAATAGCATTCAGTGGTGTCCGGATTTCATGGCTCATATTAGCAAGGAAAGCACTTTTCAATTGGTCGGATTGCTCCGCCTTAATCCTTGCCTTTATCAGTTCCTGCTCAATATTCTGGAGATTAGTAATATCCCAAGAGATACCAATCAGCAATGGTTTGCGTCCTTCCATCGGAACAAGTGCCTTTAATGTCTGTACGATACGCGCTTCCCCGTTTGCGGAAAAATAGGTTTCCTGCATATCAATACGCTTATGAGTCTGAAGTAATTCCAAATCATCTTTACGGAATTTCTCCGCGTCTCCATGCATCGGAAATATCTCATAATCCGTATGCCCGATAGCTTTAGATGCCGGAATACCCGAATGGTCGGCAAATGCTTTGTTCCAATACAAATACCTAAAATCATTTTCCGGGTCTTTCACAAACAAATAGACCGGAATATTATTTAAAATACCATCCAACAACAGGTTCAGTTCTCGAAGTTCATCTCGTTTCTTTATAACATCAGTGATATCCTGCGTAAAGAACCAAGTCAGTTCCTGATCATTCTCACGAATTAAGAAAGTAGACACCTGATGCACCCGCTCCTTGTCTTCACCTTTCCGCACATAGGCAGCACGATAAGCAAAACTGCCATCATTATCACGTATTTCCTGAAGACGTTTTTCCCAAGCCTCTTCTGTTGTCATAGAGACGGGCAAATCATATATTTTTTGTGTCCCCATTTGCTGGGTAACTCCGTATTCTTCTATAAATTGCTTATTCGCATAAACCAATGTCCCATCTTCTGATACAGCAAGAATACTGTCACTCACTTTATCGAGTACACTCTTGAAAACTTCCAACTGCCTTTGTGTAGCTACTTTCTCCGTTATATCACGGCACATGATCAGTACATATTCCTCATCCAACGGAAAAATACGGTTTTCGTAATAATGACGTTCACCATTAAAATCCAATTCATGATGTGCGGTTGAAACAGTTCCGGTGCTGACAGCTTGACGCATATTGGAGTGAATATTCTGATATGCTTCCGGTGGCACCATCTCCTGCATATACATTCCCTTAAAATCTTTGTTTGATATGCCAACATGATTGGTTTCTTCACTGGAAACAACTTCAATGCCTACTTCCTTCTGATTGAAGACAGTCAGCATATCCAGCAGAGAGTCCAGAATCCTGACAGCATATTTTTCTTTGAAACTAACGGGATGATTGGTATAATTCTCATTCCTAAGAATAGAAAGCTCCTTTTTGAGCTGCTCATTTTCCTTCTTTAGCGTTTCCAGCTGTTCTAATAATACTTCTTGGGTTTGTTCGTTGTTCATGATATATCAAAGTAAATGCGTACTTATCTGCCAAAAGTAAATATTTTTTTGAAGATAAATACGCAAAAACCAGTTTTTTTTTGAGAATCATTCAATTACCATGATCCGGTCGTTCAATCCCACCTTCATGCCATCTTCCACAAATACTTCTTTGACTACTCCATCCGTCACCGAACGTATCTCATTCTCCATCTTCATTGCCACCAATACACAAAGCGGATCGCCACGTTTCACACTGTCTCCTTTCTTCACATACGTCTTCAGTATTACTCCCGGCATCGGTGCCTGTACCACCTGACGCCCTACGGATTCAGCTGCTGTGCGGGCATTATGTATCTTCTCCATTTCTCCCTGCAATTCAATCTGATAAAGTTCTCCTTTATTCATAATCGTATATGAATTATTGGAAGAAGGAGAAATTTGCACTCCATGCGAGTGATGATCGATGATGATCGAATGGATAGAGTCGCCACCCATGTTATAATCGACCTCATATATTTTGCCATTGACTGCAATCTTCTTGATTGGTCCGTCCTCCAGTATTTCCACCTTATATTCACTGTCTGGCATGTCCTGAAGCTTGGCGTAATATGTAGCTAATGTTGTACCCATAACCTGTTTCGTTATTTTTTAATTTTCAATTCAATAATTATTAGCAGTCATCTGCAATTTACCATAATACTTCCAGAGCGATTCGCCCACCACCGGAAGTGTTGTAGCACGGGAAGCCGCTTCCTTCTCCCGTTCGTAGTGTCTCACTGCGGCAGCAATGACAGCCACTGTCGGATCGGTATTCTGACGGCGTTTCAAATCTTCCTTATCAAAGCGCGTATCAATAAACGTTGTATCATATTCGCCTTTCAGGAAAGCTGCATTCTTCAATACACGTTGATGGAAAGGAATCGTTGTTTTAATTCCCAAAATCTTATACTCGCGCAAAGCACGTGCCATATTGGAAATGGCAGAAGTACGGGTACGTCCCCAACAACAGAGTTTCGCAATCATCGGGTCATAATGCAGAGAGACTTCGAATCCGGCATAGGCGGCACTGTCAAGACGCAGGTTACGCCCTTCGGGAGCTTCACGAACAGTAATCACCCCGGGAGAAGGCATAAAGTTATTCTCCGGATCTTCCGCATAAATACGACATTCGATAGCAGCTCCGCTAAACTGAATATCATCCTGTTTATAAGGTAACGGATTTCCGGCGGCAACTGTTATCATATCCCGAACCAGGTCAACTCCCGTACACTCCTCCGTCACAGGATGTTCTACCTGCAAACGAGTATTCATCTCGAGGAAATAGAAATTTTGGTCTTTATCCATCATAAACTCCAATGTCCCGGCACTGTAATAACCTATTTTCTTACAGGCTTCCACAGCAACCTTCAACATTTTCTTTCTCGTCTCTTCTTTCACAAAAGGGGAAGGACTTTCCTCAATCACTTTTTGGTTACGACGCTGAATAGAACATTCACGTTCGTAAAGATGGACCACATTTCCATATTTATCTCCCATGATCTGAACTTCAATATGATGCGGGTTCTCGATGTATTTCTCAATATATACCGCATCATTGCCAAAAGAGGTCCCCGCTTCGGATTGCGACAAACGAAGAGCCGTTTCCACTTCCTCCTCCGTACGTACCAAGCGCATTCCTTTTCCTCCGCCTCCGGCAAGTGCTTTCAGCATAATGGGATACCCCACTTCATTGGCCACCTTCTTCACTTCATCAATCCCCTGCACGGGTGTCTCGGTTCCGGGAACAATGGGTAACCCTGCTTCACGCATAATCTTACGAGCTTCTGTCTTGATTCCCATTTTGGAAATAATGTCCGCACTCGGTCCGATAAAAATCACTCCTTCTTCTTCACAACGGCGGGCAAAATCCGCATTCTCCGACAGGAAACCATATCCCGGATGAATAGCCGCTCCGGTCTTTTTGGCAATGGACAATATCAATTCCGGCTTCAGGTAGGAAGTATCTTCGGGCGATTCGGAGATGCAATAGGCTTCTTCCGCATAACGTACATGCAAAGCTCCGCGGTCTACATGGGTATACACAGCAACCGTTGCGATATTCATCACCCGACAAGTACGAAAGATTCGCATCGCTATTTCACCGCGGTTGGCTACTAATATTTTCTTTATCATAATCTTTTTCTTTTTAGAAGTAAAAACTGAAAAGAGCAATTTAATAATATCAGGCACAGACTACGCGGATTACACGTTTTTTAGAATAAAGGTTACCATAGCAACCGTGAAATCCGTGCCTGAATTCAATCCACAAACAGGCTTACAACGGTAAATTAGAATGTTTCTTAGGAGGATTCGATTGCCGTTTGTTGGCAAGCATCTCGAAACTTCGAATCAACCGCAAACGAGTTACCGCCGGATCAATCACTTCGTCCACATATCCCAATTCCGCTGCCCGGTAAGGATTGGCAAACTTCCCGCGATAATCATCCTGAAGTTCTTTCCGTTTCTCGTCGGGTTTCCCGGCTTTATCTATTTCCTTATGGAAAAGGATATTCACAGCTCCATCCGGCCCCATCACCGCTATTTCGGCAGTAGGGAAAGCAAGATTGACATCTCCACGGATATGCTTGGAGCTCATCACATCATAAGCGCCACCGTATGCTTTGCGGGTAATAACCGTAACTTTCGGCACTGTGGCCTCACAATAAGCATAAAGTAATTTCGCCCCGTTACGGATAATTCCACCATATTCCTGATCAATTCCCGGAAGGAATCCCGGCACATCTACCAATGTCAACAAGGGGATATTGAAAGCATCGCAGAAGCGGACAAAACGGGCAGCTTTGACAGATGCGTTAATATCCAGTGTACCTGCAAGTACCAATGGCTGATTGGCCACCACCCCCACTGTTTTTCCATTCAGCCGGATATAGCCGGTCACAATATTCGCTGCATATTCTGCCTGAAGTTCGAAGAAACTATTATCATCAGCCACTGCTTCAATCATTTCTTTTATATTATACGGCTGATTCGGATTGGTTGGAATCAAATTAGCCAGTTCCGGAGTCAGACGGGTCGGCGAATCGTTTGTAGCTACAAACGGAGGCTCTTCCATATTATTTCCCGGCAGATAGGAAATCAATTCACGAATATAATTGATACACTCAATATCATTCTCCGCAGAAAGATGGGCTACCCCGGACTTTGTCATGTGCACGCCTACTCCGCCGAGCTCCTCTTTAGTGACTTCTTCCTGTGTTACACTTCTCACCACATCCGGTCCTGTAATAAACATATAACCGGAATTTTTCACCATCAGGATAAAATCAGTCAATGCAGGAGAATAAACCGCACCTCCGGCACAAGGTCCCATGATTGCGCTAATCTGCGGAATCACTCCGGATGCCATAGAGTTGCGCAGGAATATCTCGGCATATCCGGCCAAAGAACGTACCCCTTCCTGAATTCGTGCACCGCCCGAGTCATTCAGTCCGATGATAGGCGCTCCCATCTGCATAGCCATGTCCATCACTTTACAAATTTTCTTAGCGTGCGTTTCCGAAAGGGCTCCACCAAATACGGTGAAATCCTGTGCAAAGACATAAACCAGGCGCTTGCCAATCATACCGTATCCCGTCACTACCCCGTCTCCGGCAAATTTCTGCTTTTCCATACCGAAATCGGTACACCGGTGGGTTACCAACTTATCCAGTTCGATAAACGAACCTTTCTCCAATAATAAATCGATGCGTTCACGGGCAGTCAGTTTGCCCACAGAATGTTGTTTTTCAATGCGAGCGTCTCCGCCGCCTTTTTCTGCTTTCCTGTTCAGTTCTTCCAGGTTGTTAATAAGCTCTTTCATAGGCTGTAGTTATTAAAGTTGTATGTGTGTGTAAAAATAAACAGTAATATATGAAATCATTGTCATATTGATTACACAAGAGTACTTTTATATAATGAACGCATCATGTGCGGAAATTGTTAGCATTTATGCCTTAAAACATCTTTATCCATTCATTGATGAAGCTTTTTTTGCAAGTTGCGACAACAAACTTCCCCGCTTTTCTGTTTATCGCTTATCATTTTTAATAAAACCTATACCCTAACAAAATGAGAACAATTAAAATCTTATTAGCAGCCGGTTTCCTGCTCGTGTTCGGTACAAGCATCCATGCACAGGTACAACGGAATGAAACCTATCTACCCAAATTTGCCATCAAGACCAATGCTCTCTATTGGGCAACTTCCACTCCCAACTTAGGAATCGAAGTTGGACTGGCAAAGAAACTGACGCTCGACATATCCGGTAACTACAATCCATGGAAGTTCGGTGATGACCGTCAAATCAAACACTGGCTCGTCCAGCCGGAATTGCGCTACTGGCTCTGCGAGCGTTTCAATGGAAGTTTCTTCGGTTTGCACGGACATTACGGAGAAATGAATGTCAGCAATCTGAATATATTCGGAATGGGGCACGACCGTTACGATGGCAACCTGTACGGAGCTGGTATTTCCTACGGATACCAATGGATCATAAGCAGACGCTGGAGCATGGAAGCAACCATCGGAGTGGGATATGCCCGTCTGGAATATGATAAATATGCCCGTGATTGTAAATGTGAAAAGCTGGGACATAACACCCGCAATTATTTCGGTCCGACTAAAATCGGCCTTAGCTTCATTTATGTCATCAAATAATCGAACTCTCTAAAACTTACAATGATGAAAAGAAAACTTATTTATCTATTTATAGCTTTCGCAGCCGCCATCCTACCGGCTCATGCACAAAAATTCCTGAATGACGCGCTCACTCTTTCGAACGTATCTTTATGGCAACAAGGTAACTCTCTCTATGTTGGCATGACTTTCGATATGAAGAACCTGACGATAGGTTCCGCACGAAGTTTAAGTCTGACCCCACTGCTGACAGACGGGCAACATAACGTTCCTCTTCAGGAAATCATCATCAATGGCAAAAGACGCGAAAAAGCATATATCCGCGGATTGGCAATCACCAAACAAGAACCAACCGCTATCATCGTTCCTTATAATAAAAGGGAAACTTTCAATTATACACAGGTAATTCCTTATAAATCCTGGATGGCTAATGCCAGCTTGCAGCTGGTAGAGAATCTATGCGGATGCGGCAATTATCAGGAAATGAACGCACAGGAGCTGATTACCAATGATGTATCTACCGAAGCCAAACGTTTAAGTGCCATGTCGCCTATCATTGCCTATATCCAGCCAACCGTAGAAGTGGTTAAAAACCGCAGCGAACAATATGAGGCTCATCTGGATTTCCCGGTCAACAAATCGGTGATTCTTACCGATTTCATGAACAATCATGCCGAATTGGTAAATATCCATGCCATGTTTGACAAAATACAGAATGACCGGAACCTGACCGTAAAAGGTATCAGTATCGAAGGCTTCGCCTCACCGGAAGGCCCCCTTGCCTTCAATGAGCAACTTTCTAAAAAACGTGCGGAAGCTTTGAAAGATTATCTGGTCAAGAATGAAAAAGTATCTTCCAAACTATATAAAGTGACTTTTGGTGGTGAGAACTGGGATGGATTGGTAAAAGCGCTTCAGTCTTCTTCAATGAAGGATAAGGAAACGTTCCTGAACATTATCAAGAATACGACTGACGACGCCAAACGTAAACAGGAAATTATGCGTGTAGGTGGCGGAGCTCCTTACCGTACCATGCTGAAGGAGATTTATCCGGGACTGCGTAAAGTGAATTGCAAAATCGACTACACCGTTGTTAACTTCGATGTTGAACAAGGACGCATCATTATCCGGGAAAATCCGAAATACCTTAGTCTGAACGAAATGTATCAGGTAGCCAACAGCTATCCGAAAGGCAGCAAGGATTTCGTTAATGTATTCGATATTGCCGTACGTATGTATCCGACTGATGCCGTAGCCAATCTGAATGCAGGAGCTGTCGCATTATCACAAAAAGACTTGAATGCAGCAGTAAAGTTTATGGAAAAAGCCGACCACAGCACTGCTGAATTCATCAACAATACCGGAGTCTACAATTTCCTTAACGGGGACATTAACCGTGCCATGGCTGCATTCGAGCAGGCAGCAAAGCTAGGTAACGAAGCTGCGCTGGCCAACTTAAAACAATTACAACAAATTCTTAGCGTGAAGATGAAATAAACAGAAAAATCTTTTTATCCAACCGACCAAAGTGGGACGTTTGTTTGTTATATCAATAATAAACGACGTTCCACTTTTTAAATCTGATAATTATGACCTTGATCCTTGCCATTATTCCGGTGTTACTGTTGATTATACTAATGGCATTCTTTAAAATGCCGGGTGACAGAAGTAGTATCATTTCTCTGATCGTGACGATGCTAATTGCTATTTTCGGCTTCGCTTTTTCAGTAGACAATCTGTTTTACTCCTTTTTATATGGGGCATTAAAAGCCGTCTCTCCTATCTTAATCATTATTCTGATGGCTATTTTCAGTTATAACGTATTGTTGAAAACAGAAAAGATGGAGATTATCAAACAGCAATTCGCTTCTATTTCTACCGATAAAAGTATTCAGGTGTTATTACTGACTTGGGGATTCGGGGGACTACTGGAAGCGATGGCCGGCTTCGGGACAGCAGTTGCTATTCCGGCAGCCATTCTTATCAGTCTGGGATTTAAGCCTATCTTTTCGGCAACCGTAAGTTTGATTGCCAACAGTGTAGCCACAGCTTTCGGAGCGATCGGGACTCCGGTATTGGTGCTGGCCAAAGAAACGAATCTGGATGTATTGCATCTTAGCACGAATGTCGTATTGCAGTTATCCGTTTTGATGTTCCTGATTCCGCTGGTTTTGCTTTTCCTTACTGACTCCAAACTTAAATCACTTCCCAAAAATATATTTCTTGCCTTATTAGTAGGCGGAGTCTCTTTAGTCAGCCAATATCTGGCTGCCAAGTATATGGGTGCTGAGTCTCCGGCCATTATCGGCAGTATTCTTTCGATTATCGTGATTGTTCTTTATGGAAAACTGACTGCCTCTAAAGAAGAGAAAGCACGGAAAAGCCATCTGAAAACAAAAGATATACTGAATGCATGGAGCATCTATTTACTGATTCTATTTTTAATTATTCTAACCAGTCCCCTCTTCCCGGGATTGCGTCATACATTAGAGAATAACTGGATAACCCGAATCAGTTTGCCCATCAATGCTTCCACCGTCAATTATACCATTTCCTGGCTGACTCATGCCGGAGTATTGCTTTTCATCGGAACTTTTATCGGTGGATTGATTCAAGGGGCTAAAGTAAAAGACTTGTTCATCGTTCTTTGGAATACAGTGAAGCAATTAAAGAAAACATTCATCACAGTGATCTGCCTTGTGGGATTATCCACAATCATGGATAGTGCCGGAATGATTGCCGTGATTGCCACGGCACTGGCTACGGCTACAGGAAGTTTGTACCCGCTGTTTGCTCCGGTCATCGGTTGCCTAGGAACGTTTATCACCGGAAGCGACACCTCTTCCAACATCCTTTTCGGAAAGTTGCAAGCAAGTGTTGCAGGGCAAATTCATGTTAGTCCGGATTGGCTGTCTGCTGCAAATACAGTAGGTGCTACAGGGGGTAAGATTATCTCCCCGCAAAGTATTGCTATCGCCACTTCTGCGGGAAACCAACAGGGAAAAGAAGGGGAAATACTGAAAGCGGCTATTCCATATGCGTTGGTATATGTGGCGATTACCGGAATTATTGTTTATATTTTCAGTTAATTACCCGAAAATAGAAGAAGATAATAATACTGTTAACAAAGCGTGATAATGCTTCCGCTTAACCATTAGATGTTAAAACATTTAGTTCGTTTTGGCACAGTTATGAATATATTTTATTCATTACCAATATTAAGAATCAGCCTTCTTATTACTGATAAACTACCGTCTTATCGTATACTTTATTTCTATTTATTAATCGCCGACTATAGTTGTCTGCCTGGCTGGCTATAGTCGGCTGATTAGACAACAATAGTCGACCAGGTGGACAACTCTAGTCGGCTTCTTAGATGCAAGCTGTTCAATTTGCTAAGATTGACAATGCCGATGCGAAGGTTACGGGCTGTGAAAGTGCAAACTGTGGGGATTGTGAAGGCGTGAAGGGCGTGAAGAAAAGACTTTTCTTTATTTGTTCACAGAAAACACCTATCAAACAGATGATTACCATCCGTGAAGGATGTGAAGGAGGAGAACTGAACTTTCTTTATGCTTGTCCCATTTTTCTATATGGCGGTTTCGTACCCCCATGTAGGATGTTAATGCACCTACTGCCTGTTGTGGATGGTGAAGAACAATGGGACAGGCGGATTACAGTTAGTTAGCGATTGACTTGAAAAGCCGTAGTATAGAAACCTTTGCTTATACCACATGATAGATCACTTCATGTGCTTCCGTCAGTAGAGGAACCTCCAGCTTATCCAACATCTTATCCAATACAGATTCAGGAAGTGCATATTCCCTGCTTTTATTTTGTTGACGCCAAGTGTGATATGGCTGTTCCAGATAGACTATCTTCACTTTCGCACCATAATCAACAAACAAATCAATCAGTTGGGCACGCATCTGACGAGTTATGTTAGTAGCATTCCAAACAAAATCCTGTCCTTTACGAAGATACGTCCTGGCTTCTTCCTTCGCCATTTGCACTACCCGTCCATTCGCCGACTTATCTGTGGGACTCAATTTGTACTTTCGACGAATGGCGTCCAAACTCACCACCGGCATATCCATACCAGCAGATTGGATATAATAGTCTTTCCCCATTCCCGGAAGTCCTGACAAAATCGTCACTTCACATTTAAACTGTTCGTGAGGAATATAATCAATATAGCTGTCTTCTGCATGGAAATAATGAAAGCGTGCACAATCTGTGGCAAACTCTCTCGGTTTACTCCAACAATCTTGTTCGCGGCAGAAAATCTCAAACAGTTCCACAGCTTCCAACAGTTCATTCTTATCTTCACAAATACGCCCTCTGACATCAGCGTCAGCCAACATCTTCAGCAATGAAGTATCTACCCGTAAAGAAGCTTCACAGAGTTTCTTTACAGAATCCGGCTTCTCCATCAGCCAAACAGGCAATCCATGATACCGGACTAAAGACGCAATCTGTTCCCGGATATGGAACGGAGCTGGACAATCCCGGTATAAAATAGTACGGGCAGTGTACTCTCCTTTTCTGGCATGACCTTTAGCAGATACCCGTCCCTCTCCTTCATCCACGGAAGTCGAACGCTTTTCAACATCATGCAACAATGCAGATGTCCAAATAATTTCTTTCTCCAAGGTGGAGAGAGTATGATAAGCAGAAGACTGCCGCAATGCTTCCAACACCATACGGGTATGCTCGGCCACACTTCCCTCCGCATGATAACGAGTATCCTGCGGGACGACATTCATTTCCCGTACCCACTCGAACTGTCGTTCGAGTGAGCACCATGATTTATCTTCTATCAATTTCCAATTCATCATTATCCTCCTTTTCATTACTTAATTCCCAGACAAGCGGGGCACGTTTCCAATTACGCGTCCAATGCTCGTCTGTTTTGACGTGTCCTTTTCGCACATATTTAAACACATGATGCGCAAATTCGCTTACCGGATATTCCTCGATATTGCGGCTGACTACTCCTTCACGAGTACAAGTCTCTTTCGTCCACGGATCACATGACCCGAAAACAGACGGGTCTTGTGACATATCGATGATTTCCTGTTTTAAAAGCTCCGGCGTTAAACCGGAAACAGGTTCTATCTTCAACTCCGGAACAGTAGGCAAGTCAAATAAAGCTGCATAAAACTTCACTTCTTCCCATGACAACCATTGATCCATGCAACGAACCGCAAAGATATAAAAATGCGTTTCTAATCGCTGATATTCAATAGAATGTATGGCGTATAGATTTTCTCCAAAGATTTCTATATCACCCAAATCATTCTTTATCAATTCCCAACGTTCCCGCAGTTGCCTCGTCCAGGGTGAAGTGGTGGGAGCCGCATGCGAACGGGCAAAGACACCCCACTGACTTAAACAATTATTCTCTCCATCCAACTTCTCAGTATGCACTAATGTCTTAATCCGTTGGATATCTTCCCAATACGTATGATTAATCCGGTCATCACTAGTCGTTCCGGGAGAGAACGGATAGTGATAGGTACGACCATATTTCTCTGATATCATCTTCTTCTTTTTTTTAATTAAATACTCATTCTTTTTTGCACAACTAAACGAGTGATTCCTGAATCACCTTCACCGGATTCCCCCGCTGAAGATGATTGTGACTGACCCAGTTTTCCTGTGCCTGAATCATGGCTTGTTCCATCGTCCAGGACGAAAGTTTCACTAACAAACGTTCTGTTGCCAATTTCTTGTTCTGCCATTGCGAGCGTTGGTCGGAAGCTACCACACTCATTCCCGTAGGAATATGCACCGCACGAACTGCCGATTCTGTCTTGTTGACGTGTTGTCCGCCAGGTCCGGAAGCACGCAAGGTTTCATAACGGAAATCATGTTCCGTAACCTCCTGACTCTCGGACAAAACAAACGAATGAACACCAACAAACCAGTTTTTCCGCTTATGATAAATGCGATACGGACTTTGAGCTATCCATTGCACTGTTCCTTCCCATTCATCCACCACTTCATCACAGGCTGCCCCTTGAAGGGAAATGACAGCCGAAAGCAAAGTACGGTTCACCGGTCCTACCTCCCGCTCTATCATTTCCACTTTCAAGCCTCTCGCTTGTGCTTGTTTCACGATTCTTTCGAGCACTAAAGCCACTACCCGGCAACATTCCGCAGGTCCTCTGCCGGAAGTAATTTGTAAATAGACTTTTTCTTTCATCGCATTACTCCTTATTCATTCGTACAATGCGAGGCATAAATTTGCCTTGGACTTCCACCAGTGTCTCCTGCGTATACATCACTCTGTCAATGTCCTTGTATGCCAGCGGCATTTCTTCCACGCTCCCACCAATCAAAGTTACTCCTGCTTGCGACAGTAACTTCTTCAAAGCCGATTGCGTAAAACTATCTTTTGCCTGTTGGCGGGACATTGCCCTGCCGGCTCCATGAGAGGCCGAATTCAACGCTTCTTCCACCCCTTTGCCACAAACCAGATAACCCGGGGTAGCCATACTTCCGGGAATCAATCCCGCTTGTCCCTTTTGTGCCGGAGTAGCCCCTTTACGATGGACGATTGCCATACGCCCCGGTATTATTTCCTCTTTCCAAGCAAAGTTATGATGGTTATTGACATTAGCGAGAGGCTTCAACCCTAAGGCTTTCGCCAAATTCAAATGAATCCGTTCATGACAGGCACGGGCATAATCACCTGCCAGATTCATACTCATCCAATACTCCTGCCCCTCTTCCGTGTTCAAATCCAACCAGGCAAAATGTTGTGCTTCACGGGGAAGCCTGCACACTTCACGTGCCAGCAGACTGTAATGTTTTGCAATGGCAGCCCCCAACCCTCGTGAACCGGAATGTGACAGCAACGCCAAGTAACTTCCTTCCGGAAGATTCAGCACGTTTTTTTCTTGCAGAGTGATCTCGCCGAACTCTACAAAATGATTGCCACCACCGGAACTCCCCAGTTGACGGACGGCCTTTCCATGCAAATCCCTCAATAAAGACGTCAGACGGAATTCCTCCCTATCCAACACTTCATGTTCCTGCTCAAAACCCAATCCGCCATCCATACCGAAATGGGTGAAGTCTTTCAAAGCTTCTTTCATCTGATAGGCATACCGTTTCAGAAAATCTGCTCCGGCATCGAATACTGTCAGACTCATCCGGCAGCCGATATCAACTCCTACAGCATACGGTATCACCGCATTATCCGTAGCAAGCACTCCACCGATAGGCAACCCGTATCCGGCATGAGCATCAGGCATCAATGCTCCGGCCACTGTTACAGGCAAGCGCATAGCCAGGTTCATCTGTTGTTTGGCAAGCGTCTCGATAAATTTACCTCCATAGGTTTTATACATCAATGGCTCATCCAGTAAATCATAAGCTATAAACTCTTTCGCTATTATAGTCGGCGAAAGGCGTTCGGCCAGCTTATTCCATATTTCATTGTTTTTGTAAGATTCGGGATGCTCGAGTATATCGCTCAATGTCATTTCAATCTGTTCTTTTGTGTTATATTTGCAATGTTTGCTCACAATGTCCACTACCAGACTACGGGCAACATTATCCCGGTATCCCAGTTTACTTAAATCTTTTAATCGTATTCCCATACTCTTTTTTCATTCGCATACAGCATTCCCTGTCAGCCTCACCGGCAGACGACGATGCAATACACGTGATACCAATGCTTAGGATATGGATATAAAACACCCTCCCACTGCATTGAAGTGATTAATTTTAAAAATAATAATGTGATTGCAGGACTAATCAACCATTGCCGCTTGTTAGTAGAATTGCGGTCAATGTAAGAACCATCAGTTCAATATAAAAAATAATAAGTTGCAAAGCCTCATCCTCCCGACGAGACAACTTAGTCCTAATTTGAAAATATTATAACTCCAACATAATTAATACCCTTTCCATCAATTTTAAAGGGTGAATACTCATTTTATCGCGGCAAAAGTAGTGCTTATTTTTATATCTTCCAAAGATTAATAGACAAATTTTAGTGTTCAATAACTATCCGAGGGAAGTTTTGCCAAGAGTTTCTGTCAAATTGCTATTTTATGGTCCTCTTATATCGCCTATCTTTACATCAGATAAAAACAAAAAGAAAGATAATATATGAAACGGATAAAAAGCTTATTAAGTGTCTTCATCTTGACACTGGCAGCCACGGCTTGCGCGGGAAACAGCGGAGAAAATAAAAAAAGCAATGAACCAACAAAGGAGGACAATAAAATGGAAGTAGTAGCATTAAATAAAGCAGATTTTTTAAAGAAGGTATATAACTATGAAGCCAATCCGAACGATTGGAAATTTGAAGGCAGCCGTCCTGCCATCGTAGATTTCTATGCTACCTGGTGCGGTCCCTGCAAAGTGATGCACCCGATTCTGGAAGAACTTAGCAAAGAATATAGCGGCAAAGTAAATATCTACCAGATCGATGTGGACAAAGAACAAGAGCTGGCAGCGGCATTCGGTATCCGCAGCATCCCTACCCTATTGATGATTCCGATGAAAGAGGAACCGAGAATCATGCAGGGAGCTATGCCTAAAGACCAGCTTAAAAAAGCAATTGATGAATTTCTTCTGAAACAAAATAACGAAGCAAAGCAATAGACTTCGACTTTTTTCTCGTCATGGGAACTGCCCTCTATTCGTCTTTTGAAGATGGATAGAGGGCTGTTTATATATGCCAAATGATAAGAACAAACATATTTGCATATATTCGCACTTCACTTTATCTTCTTATTGCTGGAATTGGTATATTTCAAATTGAAAAAATGCAGAAACATTGAATAATACTACATCACGATCTCACACTCTTTGTTTCATCACAAACCCCTCAAAGAAGTCGTCGCGGTAACTATTACCGATAGCTATTTCATACGATTTTATGAATATATCATTATTGTCGAACGATTCGATGTGACCGGTATTGACAATATATGATTTATTCACCCGCAAGAAAGTAGATTTAGGTAATAAATCGAATATGGCTTTCAAACTCATACGGGTGATAATACGCTGATCGCTAAGTTGGATTATAACGTAATCTTTCAATCCTTCAATGAAGAGAATATCGGAGAAGTTGACTTTAAAATACCGGCGTTCTGCTTTCACAAAAAAATAGTCGGCAGTAACCACCGTTTCGATGGCTTCTTTCTCTTCTTTCAGTAACAAAGAATGGTAAGACAAAGCCTTATCCACAGCTTTTTGAAAACGCTCCGCTTCAACAGGCTTAATCAAATAATCTATCGCATCTACTTCATAACTGTCCAGTGCATATTCAGTGTAGGCTGTAGTGAAAATAACCAGCGTTTTCTTTGAAATCGTACGTGCAAACTCAATTCCTGTAATCCCTGGCATCTGAATGTCAAGAAAGACCAAATCAGTCACATGTTGCTCCATGAAATCGGAAGCTGTGGACGCACTATTAAAACTCCCGATTAATTGGAGGTTATTCGATTCTTCTATCAATAGCTTCATGGCTTCACGTGCCAATGGTTCATCGTCTACAATAATACAATTCATAATGTTATACTTAAAATTACAGTATATTTATTTTCATTCTCTATCTGCTTCAGTTCATACCGACCGGGATACAACAATCCCAATCTGCGTTGAATATTCACAAGTCCTATTCCTCCGACCTTCCCTTTACTAACGGCAACTTCCGGCGTGGAATTCTCGCATCGAAACTCTAATCTATCATTATCAACCTTAAAAAAAACGTGCACATACGAAGGATGCTCGCTGTCAAAACTATGCTTTACCGCATTCTCCACAAAAGGAATAAACAATAATGGCTGAATCCAAATGGAATCTGTCTCTTCTTGTTCCTCCATCGTAAACTGAAAATTATCACGACGAATCTTTTCCAGATTCAGATAATCATTTAAGAAACGGATATCCGATGCTAACGAGACTCTTTCTCGCGAGCTGTCATTTATCTGATAGCGCAGTAAATCTTCTAATTTGAAAAGCACTTTGGATGCTTCTTCCGGATTTCTCTTTATCAGGACATTGGCATTATTCAGCATATTAAAAAGAAAATGCGGATTAATCTGATTTTTAAGAAACTTCAATTCCGACTGTAAAGTAGTGGATTCCAGTTCGTCGATACGTAGATTATAACGTAGCCAATGCGTGAACAATGAGATAGCCGCAGAGCCTGCCATGACAAAGCCGATGGTCAGTATGCCTGAAAAAGCATTGATGAAAGTGGCAAAGCCATTGGGATCTTTTCCGGGCAGAATCACTTCAAAAAGCAAACCTTGGGTAACTGAAAGAAAAGTAACGACTGCTATATTTGTAATGATTGCCATCAACACATAACTACCCCAACGATTCTTCAACAGGAAATAAGGAACCAATACATACAGGTTTATATATATCACCATATTCATAGAGGCAAAATATGCCAGACATCCGCTCAATCGTCTCCCAAAGGAGACCGTTTGTAAAGGCTCATACCAAAGGACATTGATTGTTATCAAAACAACAACCAATTGCAGCAGCAAATGCCTGTATATCCGATAACGGGGACTCAATAGAAATGCAGTGACACTTTTATCATTCATGTTTCTGTTGTCATTGGTATTTTTATAAAAGTCATTACCATGATTCGTATTCATACTCACGACTCACCTCCTTTCAGTTCCAGCCATATACTGCCGACAGCCAATGACAATCTGTAACGGCTTCCATACAGAATATCCAACCTTTGTCTGATTCTTTCCAGCCCTTTATCGGACGACAAGAGATTTACTTCAGGACAAGCGCAGGTGAATGTAATTGTAGCCTTTTCCGCTTTCAAATGAGTTTTCAATGAAACAGGGGGCTGTATCTGTTGCTCGTCTATTGCTTTGACTATGTATTGCACAAAAGGAATGAAAAGCAAAGGCGGCACCAAGATTCTGTTCACTCCGCCTTCGGAAGTAAATTCATAGTTAAATTGTGATCGGGAGGTCTGTTCCAATGTCAGGTAATTAGTAAGAAATGTAATTTCGCTACTAAGCAAAACTTTGGCCCTATTGCAGTCATACAACTGATAGCGGAGAAGTTGGCTTAACTTCATTAACATTTTTGAAGCTTTTCCCGGCTCACTCAATGTTAATTCTCCCGATTGGTGCAATGTTTTAAAAAGAAGTTCAGGGCTGATCTGTTCTTTTAACCGCTCCACTTCAGAAACGACATGAGCTTTCTCCATTTGTGAAACACGCCGGTTGTTAATCATCCATTCCTTCAGAAGAACTGTCATCGTGCCTCCTATCATACACAGCGTAGATAACATAAAAGAAGAAATATAGTCCACTACCATATGCATCGACAAATAAGAACCTCGTGCATGGAGTTCCGGCCAATAGGAATATGCCATGTATTCTATTGACATCTGTATCAACAGAGCTACGATCATCGCAGCAGAAAGTAATGACAAATAGGTCAGATAATGTCTCTTCAGCAAATATTTTGGAAAGAGTTGGAAAAGATTCAGGTAAATAACCGCTATATAAGTGAGCAGGTAAAGAAAGGTAAATGTGTAAATCCATCCGCCCAATATATCCCTATAATCCAAAAAGATTATAAAGACCTGATTGAAAGAGATCGTCCCCAGCACCAGGATAAGTACCAAATACCGCATCCATCGCAGGTCCGGACTAACGAGAAATCTATATAAAAAGGTAGACTCACTACCTGTTGCAAGTGTTTCAGTTGTCATACGCTTTATTGGGGACGAAGATAAAACATTTTTCCGGTTAGACTCTATACCGTATCTCTAAAATTCAAGTTTATAACTCACATTCGTCAATACCGTAGAATTGTCGCTGACATCTATTTTTCCTGTTTTCACATTATATTCATGCCCGTAATGTTCTTTAGCAGCCGTAAAGTTAAGTCCTTTCACAGCAAATTCATGTGATACTTTTCGCTTGTTGATACGATAACTGACAGTATAGTTACCGATCAGCATAGGAGAATATTGTTTTGAGAAAGCTTTCGTTTCGTCATATTGCACTTCTTTATCCGGATGACTCATCGTTGCCTCCAAGTCAATCGGAGAATATCGATCACCGCCTTGCAAGGTTAATTTCAGGTTGATGCTAAGTATATTCTGTTTATTTCTTCCCAACATCCATTCTTTACCGATGAGTCCGTTTATCACATAATTACGGTTAAACTTCGCATTATACCACACACCATCCCCACCCCGGTAACGGGAATCAAACCAAGAACCCGAAATCATATAATAAAGTCCTTTCTCCAAAAAACGTTCGAGGGTAATGTCTATTCCCACATTGCGTCCTCTTCCTTTATTAATCAACGCATCTTCCACATAAAAATCAGAACGATTAAGCACAGAATAAGAACTATCCGCCATGACAGGAACATCATGCAGGAACTGGATATAAGGTTCTATCTTCAGATTCATGCGATCGGAAATCTTATAACCGAACGATAACATGATGTGCTGTGCTTTTGTAAAATCAAGGTCTTTATTGACGGATTCATTGCCTGTACTTTTCGTTTTAACAAAGTATACATCCATCTTTTCCATGCGACTGTACATTCCATAAGCCAACGCAAAGGTTGTTTTTGGAGTAGCTTGCCACTTCAGACCAACCCGTGGTTCTACAGACCATTTATTGTTCAGCGTCAGAAGTTGTCCATAGATTCCGGCATTAAGGGTCCAACGGTCGGTTAATCCCACTGATGAACTATTGTAGGCTGAAATCAGACTTGTATTACCTTTTCCTTGAGATACGATTTCCAGTGGTTCGGCTTCATAAGGAGCAATGGAAAGATCCATTTTGTAGAACATATTGGTATAGGTGACTCCTGTCTTATTGGTAAAACGGTTACTGAATTTACGATTAAAGGTAGTGGAAAATATCAGGTTGGTATATTTTGAACCAAGATCCATATATGGAGTAGACTCCATCGAATGGTTGAACAAGGTTGCTCCTCCGTCGAGTTGTGAATAGGTAGCCGCAATCGTGGTTTTCAATGACGCGTCATTGTTAAAGAAATAACGATGGCTGACACCTCCGGCTGCCATATATTGCTTGTCTCTTGATTCACTACGGTCGCCCCAATAATTCCACTTCTCTGTGTTCTTTTCAAAATCACTGGTGAACTTATCAATCAGACTTGTTCCCCAAACAGAGAAAGTTCCGGCTTTCTGTGTTGGAAAATTGAGTTTGAAGTTCAGGTCCTGATAGTCCATCTTCCCTCCTTCAAGATTCAGAAGTCCGGTCGTGGAATAACGGTAATTGAAAATATACGATGCTTTATGTTTCTTGCTCAAAGGACCTTCGGAAGCGACGTCGATCCCCATAATTCCCACTTGAATAGTATTTTCGTTCTTTTGGTTGTTGCCGTTACGCAATTTCATGTCAAATACTCCGGATACGGCATTTCCATATTCAGCTGGAAATGCTCCAGTGAAAAAATCAGAGTTCCCAAGCACCTGTGAACTTAGAGAGGAAAGGATTCCTCCACCCAATGTAGCGATGTCCGCAAAGTGATTCGGATTAGGAATTTCGACATCCTCCAGTCTCCATTGCAACAGATGAGGAGCATTGCCATGAATGGAAATACCGTTGGAAGAAACGCTGGGAGCCACCCCGGCAAAAGCGGAAACCAAACGTGCGGGATCATCAAACCCACCTGCATAACGGCTCGCTTCTTCTACGCTCAACATACGTGCTCCAGTGGTAGCCATCTTATTCATTGCTTCTTCTTTGTTGGTCCGCGCACGAATAATCACTTCGTTTAATTCGTTCACGCTTTCTTTCAAAGGTATTTCCAGATATATTTCCTTGGCGGAGGTCACCAGTATTTCTCTGAAAATGCCCGGTTCATATCCCATAAACGCAGCTTCTACGGTATGCCGACCGACAGGAACCTGTGGTATACTAAAACGCCCAAGACTGTCTGTTATCGTCCCCGCCCCCTCTTTTTCAGACAGCCTTACTGTTGCATACGGTATCGGATACTTCGAGTCTCCATCTATAACAATCCCCCGGATAGTCTGCACCGGACGTCCTTTACGCCCTGCTGTCTGGCTGAATGCTGTTACAGACACAAATAAAGCAACTACCAATAACAGCCATCCAACATTACGATATATTTTCCGGGAAAGTTCTTCATTTAGAACTTTTTCAAAGGTTTTGAGCACTGTCCCACATTCATCTAAAGAGACGCCCGACTGAATAGATATTTTCTCTAATAATCTAGTTTTATTCATCTTCATGATTTTATTCCGTTTTTATTTCGTCACGAAGATAAGGAAGGGATCAGCACTAAGCTTTCAAATGAGACGAACCTGTCCCGTTTGTAGACTAAATGCAAAATTGGCAAGATGAAAAATAAAAGAAAAAAAGAAGAATAAAAGTCACATCACTTTTAGAGGGTATAACCCATTCTAAAGGTGATGTGACTTTCATTAAAGTCCTTTGGTAATCACAGGCAACCCGAATAAGCCGTTTTGCAAAGTCAGAATCTTCGGCTGACCTGTCTTAGTCTTATTATAAGTAGAAAGAGATACATGCAATGTTGCTACATTCCCATTTTCAAAAGATACCTGCAAATAATATTCTTTACGGACCCCACCCGACACATAACGATGTCTGCCGACTTTACGAGTTTTCTTATACGTTTCCACATATTTTTTCTGTACCATGACTTTCTCTTCATGCGTGGAAGCAGAATCGGCAAACCAATAATTCCCGCCAAGAAACAGTACATAACTGATAGCACCGACACAAGCCAGATGGCAAAAACTATTAATAACTTTGCCATCCATTGTCGTCAGCCAAGTCCACCTTTTATAAAGGGGAATTGTTAGAATTGCTATTACAAAAGCCACTCCGACGGGTATCCACCAATCAACTAATGTATCTTCATAAACAACGTAACCGACGCCGCACGAAAAGATAAACACCAAAAGCATCAGTACACGAAGTACCTTAATAAAAATAGATTTCATAATATTGCAGTATATGTCTGCAAATATACGGAATTAGTCAGATAAAAGAGACAATCGCGCCATCAAATAGCAAACGGTAGATTCCGCTCCCTGATTTAAATTGATGTTATTTTCTTCCAGTCCGTCATAACAACCTCCAGTAGCCGGATTGTAAACAATCTGGTGTAAATGGTTATTTCCCAGAAACCAGTTGAAAGCATCTTTCTGCATACGAAGATATTTTTCCTCCTTAAAAAACTGATAAAAGGTTTTCAGAGCAATTACCATTCCCGCTACGTCCACGGGCTGTTCTCCAAATCCATGACTGCTCTTTCCTTTATGCATCCACCCCTGATTGGAAACCACCTGAATACGGTTTCCTACAAATACTTTCTTCAACAGAAATTCGAAAGATTCATAGGCTATTTTTTTATACTCCTCTCTGCCGATAGCCAAATGAGCCAATAACATAGCTTCCGGCAAGATAGCATTGTCATAAGTGAGATATGTCTCAAACCATCGCCAATTCACTTCTGCCGTTCGACGATATGTTTGAGCCAGTTTGTTAGCCAATAGCCAGATGCACGCATCGGTCTGCGCCGAAGGACATTCACGGCTATAATAGTAGAATCCTTTAATCATAAATGCAATGCTACGGGGAGACTCTATCCGGTCGAACCGTTGGAAGGTACGTTTGAGAACAGCTTCCGCCTCCTCTTTCCATGGAGCAGGGAAATGTTCGGCGCAAGAAATAAAATATCCCAAAGCACAAACAGCCCGTCCATTACTATCATCCAACCCCACTTCCTCGTTTTGCGAGGTGAATATTCCATCTTTATCTACATAATTCAAAAAAGAACCATCCGGCTGCTGACAGTAACGGATAAAATTCAGATAGGTCTTGACATATCGTTCTTTCACTTTTCCCTGTCCCGTAGCAACCATCTGACACATCGCCATTAACGCACGTGCCGTATCATCCAATGTATAGCCGGTGGAGCTATCCGGACGATTTCCTTTCGAAAATTGAATAATTCCCCACTGTCGACTCATGCGCCGGATATGATAGGTATCTATGGGAGGCAGAGAGTAAATCAGTTCGTCTTCTACCCTACCCGTTTTCTGGAAAAGATATGCATAGGCAATAGCCACATTCTCCCAAGCTGTAGCCGCTGTCTTCTGCAAACCAACCAATTTCATCTTAGTTCGTAGTTTTTCATCGGCAAGCAAATGATTGGCAGCTTCGGACAATTGCTTCGAATTCTTAAAATCAAAGATTATGCCGGAATCATCATTCAATAACTCCAATGCATGAGGAATAGGAGTAGCTATAATCGGACATCCACAACTTAACGCATAAACAAATGTACCGCTCACTGCCTGATTCGGGTCACTCGAAGTGAAAAGATACACATCCGTCAACTGTAAATAATCTAATAAAACAGAAAGTTCAAGATATTGATTGATAAAAAGCACATGTTCTTCCAAATGCAACTCCTTTATTTTCGCTTCCAACAGGCTACGATACTGCTCGCCTGCTACTTTCAACACTCCCGGATGCGTTTTGCCGAGAATAAGAAATATCACAGAAGGATTCGTCTTTACAATAGCCGGTAAGGCATCCAAAGTGGTCTCGATACTTTTGCCAGGACTAAGCAGACCAAAAGTAGAAAGCACACGTCTGCCCGAAAGATGATAAAAATCTTTTAGTTTGCTCTTATCTCTGAATGATACTAAATGGGTGCCATGAGGAATCACTGTAATTTTATCTTCATCTGCCTGATAATCCCGCAGGAGAATCTCCCGACAGTTTTGCGTCATCACTACTAAATTCGCACAGGTAGCCATCATTCTTCCCACACTCCGGTACAGAGCGGGGGAAGGTTGCGAAAGTACCGTATGAAAAACAAGAATCACAGGCTTGAGTAGTTGTTGCAACATTTGAAGAAAAGCTTCTTCCTGCGCTGCATATAACCCGAATTCGTGCTGTACAAGCACTTTTTTAACTTCTGAATTTTCATTCAATTGCCTGGTCAAAGTAGCATACGCAGAGATATCCGAAGTATCAAGAACATATTCCACATCTTCCGTATAGGTATGTTTTTCCGCATCGGACTCCACTGCACATATCTTTATAGAGTAAGAATCGCCAAACTTTGACAGGATAGCTCGGATCAAGTCCTGAGCAAAAGTGGCTATGCCACATTCACGAGGAGGATAGGTAGTAATGCATATTATTTTTCTCATTTGATTTGTTTTATTAATTCATCCAATAACTCTGTCAGTTGTACTGACACGCAAGCCACATATTTGTCGGCTGCTCCATAATAGATGTAGAGAGTGTCACCAAACAAGGCAGTGCCTGTAGGAAAACAAACCCTATTGACTACACCTGACAGTTCATATTCTACTGCAGGTGTGAACAACGGATAAGGCAAACGGGATATTTCAATTGCCGGATTGTCTATATCCAACAAAGCTGCACACGCAGAATAAACATAGCCGGAAGGAGTGTCATATACACTGTGATAAATCAACAACCACCCCGCTCTCGTCTCTATCGGAGGGCATCCGGCTCCGATATAGCTCGACTCGTGATCATGATAGGGTGCCAGCAGGATACGTTTTGCAAAATTCTGATAATATCTTTTCCAGAACTCTTTTGTCAGCATATCAAGACGTTCTACTGCCACGTACTGAATATCCGGACGGATACGATGCATAAAGTAGAACTTCCCATTGATTTTACGGGGAAAGAATACGATGTTCTTATCCATCATATAAAGCGGATGTCCTTTCTCATTAGTCGCTTCACGCTTATTTCCGGAGCGGAAATACTTACCGATAATGGCTTGTTGAGTACGAAGCAGTTCCTGGAATTGCGGATAGGTTATCTGGGAAGTAATGACGCCTTTCTTTTCAAAATGTCTCAAATCGGAAGAAACTGCTAAAGCCCCGACAGCACTATATCCATCATAGGCTGTATAAGTGAGGTAATAGAGATCTTCTATTTTCACAATTCGGGGATCTTCCACCCCTTGACATTCATAATCAAACTCGGAAACCAACAAGGGAAGCGTATCTCTTTCAACTACAGTCAAAGGACCTTCAAGCCGGCAATAACCAATCGATGAATAATTTCCTTCCCTTACTGCACGATAAAACATATGCACCGTATTTCCTTCGGCAATTACCGCCGGATTCATCACACCTTCGTTTTCAAACTCAAGTGAAGTACCTTCCAATATAACACCTTCTCTTTTTACATACACCATTATGTTTTAGGTATTATAATCATTCCTCTGTCACTCTTACTCTGCTTTTCTCTCTGATAATCAGTCAATACTTTAATCTTCTTGTCCGACTTATCTTTCTTTGCTTCTCTCTTTTTCTCTTGACCTTTCATAATTCATTCTTTTTGGGATAGTTTATACTCGGGGATAAAATAATAGACAGGATTTCCTTTCTTGCAAGTTACGGCATTAATCCCCGAAACTACGACAAACTTCTGATTATTATTCTTTTATAACAGTAAAGTACATTTATAGCAGTGAATGAAAAGTGGGAATCAAATGCTTTTTATGAAAAATCAAGAGGATAGTCAAACAGAGCAGAATATATAACATAAAAAAAGGCTATCTATCCCAGACAGCCAATCTTTGTTAACCTTAAATCTAATACTATGAAAAACACAGTACAAAGATACGGACTTTTCGGTCATCTCCAAATTTTCGGTTCAATGCAGCGTATCTTATAACATGGTTTAATAGAAACAATCAATCCGTTAACATTTAACATAAATCGATTGGATATTAACGAAGATCCACCCAATGAAACTAAACAATTTTTCATATCGTTATCTCACCATAGAACAAACCTTTCCTATACCTTGATTGTTTATCATATAAACGAATTTCACACGATATGAGCACCAAAGAACAATACTGGAAATATTCCCTCATTGTCATCATCCTATTTATAGGGATCATCATCTTCCGCCAAATCACTCCTTTCATGGGAGGATTATTGGGAGCACTCACTATCTATATTCTTGTACGTGGACAGATGAATCACCTGGTAGAGAAACGAAAACTAAAACGCAGCATAAGTGCTTTATTGATTACTGCAGAAACTATTTTTGTCTTCCTTATTCCTTTGGGACTGACCGTTTGGATGGTAGTAAATAAGTTACAGGATATTAATCTGGATCCACAGACATATATCGCACCGCTCCAACAAGTAGCCGAATTAATCAAGGAGAAAACAGGATACGATGTATTAGGAAAAGACACGCTGGCATTCATTGTCTCCATACTTCCCCGCATCGGACAGATCATAATGGAAAGCATCAGCAGTCTTGCCATCAACTTATTCGTCATGATCTTTGTGCTTTACTTCATGTTGATCGGAGGAAAAAAGATGGAGGCTTATGTCAATGATATTCTGCCATTTAGCGAAGCCAACACACAAGAAGTCATTCATAAAATCAATATGATTGTCCGCTCCAATGCCATCGGTATTCCTCTGCTGGCTATCATTCAGGGAGGAGTCGCCACGATAGGTTATCTTCTTTTCGGAGCACCCAACATCTTATTATTAGGATTCCTGACCTGCTTTGCAACCATTATTCCGATGGTGGGCACTGCATTGGTATGGTTTCCCGTAGCCGCTTATCTGGCCATAAGCGGAGACTGGTTCAACGCAATCGGGATTGCCGCTTACGGAGCCATCGTCGTATCACAGTCAGATAACCTGATCCGGTTTATTCTCCAGAAGAAAATGGCAGATACACATCCGCTTATCACCATTTTCGGGGTAGTCATCGGTCTGCCGTTATTTGGGTTTATGGGAGTGATCTTCGGTCCGTTGTTGCTTTCATTATTCTTTCTTTTTGTAGATATGTTTAAGAAAGAATATCTGGACTCACGAAATAACCTCCCGTCGAGATAACAGAACTACCGAAAAAATGTGTACTTTTGCCGTTGTAAAAAACGACACTAAAATTTGATGGAAACATTTACATTCAATACTGTCGAACTGATTCTTTTATCAGCGACAGGCATTCTTTTTGTCATTCAGCTCATTTATTATTTTGGCCTGTATAATCGGATACATGTCCATAATAAAGCTGTACGCAAAGAAGAGGTACATTTTTCACGAGAACTGCCTCCACTTTCCGTAATTCTCTGCGCACGCAACGAGGCTGAAAACCTGCGTAAAATCCTACCAGCTATTCTGGAACAGGATTATCCGCAGTTTGAGGTGATTGTCATCAACGATGCTTCCACAGATGAAACCGAGGATATACTGGGAATGATGGAAGAAAAATATCCTCATCTTTACCATAGTTTTACCCCTGAAAGCGCACGTTATATCAGTCATAAAAAGCTGGCCTTAACATTAGGCATTAAAGCCAGTAAACATGATTGGCTGGTATTTACAGAGACAAACTGTATGCCGGCAAGTAACCAGTGGTTAAAGTTAATGGCACGCAATTTCACTCCGCAGACTCAAATTGTATTGGGGTATAGCGGTTATGACCGTACAAAAGGATGGCTGCACAAACGTACCGCATTTGATACTTTATTCCAATCTTTGCGTTATCTGGGACTCGCTTTAGCCGGAAAACCATATATAGGTATCGGACGTAACTTAGCTTACCGGAAAGAGTTGTTTTTCCAACAAAAAGGATTCTCCAAATATCTGAACCTGCAACGTGGAGAGGATGATCTATTCATCAACCAGCTGGCAACTCCTTCAAATACCCGCGTTGAAACAGACATCAACGCCACTACACGGATATGTCCTGTGTATCGCTACAAAGAATGGAAAGAAGAAAAAGTAAGCTATATGGCTACTGCAAGATATTACCAGGGGACGCAACGGTATCTTTTAGGATTTGAGACTTTCTCCCGTCTGTTATTCTACGCTGCTTGTATAGCAGGCATCACATTGGGAGTTCTCAACTTACACTGGTTGGCCGCAGGCATTGCACTATTAATTTGGTTGCTACGCTTCATCCTACAAGCTGTCATCATCAATCAAACAGCTAAAGAAATGGGAGGAGACCGGAAATACTATTTCTCATTACCGGTATTCGACCTTCTCCAACCGATACAATCACTGAATTTCAAGATCTGCCGTTTCTTTCGAGGAAAAGGAGATTTCATGAGAAGATAAATTTATTGAATCAATCGTTGCATGTAAATAGCATCCGAACCATCATGATAATAGCATGGCTTTATTCCTACCGGAATAAAGCCATTTTTCATATATAGCGCAATAGCGGCAGTGTTCGTAACCTTCACTTCCAAAGTAATTTTGGCAGCCTTACATTCACCAGCTGTCCGAATCGTTTGGTCCATCAATGCCTGTCCCAATCCTTTCCCTCTGAAATCCGGATGGACAGCTATCGAATATATCCTTAAATAACGAGTTCCCCTATGGAATAACAAGGAGACATAAGCGATCACCCTATCCCCTTCCATCATCACATAGAAAGTTCCTTTCGAGCGGCTTATCAGATAAGCAAACTGATCTTTCGAAAAGCTATCTTCCCGAAAACATTCCCATTCTATTTCCAAAATAGCAGGAATATCACTTTGCTGTGCTTTACGAACAAATAGACCCGGCTCCATCATCAATAATGTTTCGCCTCCAACACCTGTTCAAAGTGATTCAGTAACCGGTAATACATTTCATCACCGATGATAGCATCCTCCAACCCGTGATCGATACTCGGATTATCATTAATCTCAATAACATATGCTTTATCATCTACCATTTTCAGGTCGACTCCATACAATCCCTTTCCGATCAGATTCGCAGCTTTAACGGCTGTATCCAACACCACACGAGGCACCTGATAAATAGGAATCGTATCCACCAGTCCGCAACGACTTCTGCCCGAATCATAGTGGCAGTAAATTTGCCAATGTCCTTTTGCCATATAATATTTGCAGGCATATAGCGGCACCCCATTCAACAAGCCGACACGCCAGTCAAACTCCGTAGGAGTAAATGCCTGCGCCAATAAGATAGCCGACTTCTCAAACAGCATCTTCAGACTTGCTTGCAGTTCCTCCTCATTCGAAACTTTTTTCATACCAATAGAATAAGACCCATCCGGTATCTTCAGAATAAAAGGAGCCCCCACCTGTTCGCTGATCTGCTCAAATGAATGATCGTTTGACTGAAAAATCAGCGTTGACTTTGGAGCAGAAATCTTTTCCTTCTCAAAAAGTTCTTTCAGGTACACCTTATTCGTACACCGGATAATAGAAAGCGGATCGTCAATAACGGCCATTCCGTTTTGTGCAGCCAATTGCGACAAATGGAATGTATAATGATTCAATGATGTCGTTGTACGAATGAACAAGGCATCAAATTCAAGCAAACGAATGGCATCATCTTCCGTAATCATTTCCACATGAATATTCATCTTCTTGGCAACTTCGACCAATTTATGCAAAGCTCCTTTGTTGCTGGGTGGAAACTTTTCCTGCGGATCAACCAATACAGCCAAACTATAACGGGAAGCTTTTGCCGACTTAGGCGCACGCCATATTTTCTTGTTAAAGTTATCCAATGTATTGGCAAAGAAATCCTGCTCTTCATCATTGAGCCGATTCAAAGGAAGAAAATGAATACTTTCGATCTGATTTCTAGGATGAGTATTCAAAGCCACCCTCAACAATGGACAAGGGTAATTCTCAAAAATAAACCGGGCAACCCGTTCCAAACCTTTCTCTCTACATTTACCGAAATAGATGTTCAGATACCAAATGTCGTCTTTGACATTATTCTTCTGTATCCACTGGTAACAAAGGGCTTGCAGACTGCGCTCCATCCGCACCCCCGTTCCGGCCTCCATTTTGTTGATGATATCAACATCCGGAATGACTTTCTGTCCTCTCGTTTGGGCTAGCAGCGAACAGTAATACCCTTCAGAGTTATAACTGTAATCATTGCTAAGATTAATAACTAACTTCCGGTCTTTCTCCACCGGCTTGTTTTTCAGATAGTCGGAAACAGTCAGGACACTACTTGTCTCATAATACGGTTTCCAGTCATCCAGATTATCCAACAGAATTAACACATTATTCATAATGGTTAAAAATTAAACCTATAAGAGGATATTAAGTAAATTGGGCGCAAATATAGACATATTATTCACTCCACATCACGCAATGGACCAAATTATTTTTGCAGTAAAAATCAGATAGAAAAAAAGAGGATTATTCGTATCTCATGGAGCTTGCCGGATTGATCTTAGTGATCAGAAATGAAGGACCAATCAGCATTAATACAGATGCAAACAAAGTGCCGAGATTAATCAAACCGAAAAGTAATACATTAAAGGAAACCGGAACAGTATCCACATAGTAAGTCTCCGGATCAAGTTTAAACAGTCCGAACTGTGACTGAAGAATGCAGAAAGCCAAACCAATGACATTGCCCCAAATCATGCCTTTACCAATCAAAAAGACTGCAAACCAAAGAAAGGTTCTACGAATCGTGAAATTGTTGGCTCCCAATGCTTTTAAAATCCCAATCATATTGGTACGTTCGATGATGATTATCAACAGACCGGAAATCATAGTAAAACCAGCCACCCCTATCATCAGAAACAGGATGACCCATACATTCAAATCCAATAAGTCGAGCCAGGCAAAGATTTGAGGATTCAGTTGTTCGATATTACGCACATAATACACGCCTCCCAGGTCATCTTGCCTGTTATCAATGTCAGTTGCGATCCCATAGGTTATATCTTCCAGTTGATCATAATCTTTCACCTGTAATTCCACACCGGTCACCTGTTCCGGTTGCCAACCATTCAAGCGATTCACCAGATTAAGATCCGTCAGTAAAAAGAGGTTGTCGTATTCGGAGAAGTTCGTCTGATAAATTCCGGCAATCGTCAGACGACGAGCACGAATATCATCCTGTATATAATAGGTATATATCTTATCCCCCAGTTTCAACTTCATTTTAGTTGCCAACGCTTTCGAGATAAGCACTTGATTGGTAGAAACAGAATCACTGAAAACAGGAATCTCCCCTTCCACCAAATACTCTTTTATAAAACGGGGGTCAAATTCCGGACCTACACCTTTCAACACCATTCCCTGAAAAGCGTCATCGGTCTTAATCATACCCATTTTGGTAGAGAAACGCTGCACATGACTTATCTCCGGATAATCAGCAAGAGCAGTCATCATACTGTCTCCTACCACAATCGGATGGGTTTCGTAAGAACTGACCGCATCCAGATTAGTTATCTGGATATGCGACCCGAACCCTATAACTTTATTTCTCACCTCACTTTTAAATCCGATTACTACCGCCACCGCAATAATCATCACAGCCAGCCCAATAGCAATACCCGCCATGGCAATGAGGACCGCAGGACGTGACACCTGCTTTCCGCCATCGCTTTCACGATAGATACGCCGGGCTATGAAAAGTGATAGAGACATTTGATTATTCTGTTCTTCCCGGATATGCTTCCAAAGCCTTCTGCAAGACAAAAAGCGCACGGGTCAAATCTTCTTTCTTCAATACGTACGCAATACGAACCTGATTGATGCCGGAACCCGGAGTGGTATAGAAACCGGATGCCGGAGCCATGAATACCGTCTGACCTTCATATTCAAAATCAGAAAGACACCATGCACAGAACTTATCGGAATCATCAACAGGAAGTTTCGCTACTGTATAGAAAGCTCCCATCGGAATAGGTGAATAAACACCGGGAATACGGTTTAAACCGTCAATCAGGCATTTACGACGCTCAACGTATTCATCATACGTCTCACGATAATATTCTTCCGGAGCATCTAAAGAAGCCTCTGCGGCAATCTGTCCAATCAATGGAGGACTTAGGCGTGCCTGGCAGAATTTCATGACAGCATCACGTATTTCTTTGTTTTTGGTAATCAACGCACCGATGCGGATACCACATTCTGAATAACGTTTGGATACGGAGTCAATCAGTACGACATTATTCTCAATTCCTTCCAGATGGCAGGCAGAGATATAAGGAGATCCCGTATATATAAACTCACGATATACTTCATCGGAAAAAAGAAACAAATCGTACTTCTTCACCAAGTCACGAATCTGATTCATTTCACGACGAGTATACAAATAACCGGTCGGATTATTCGGATTACAAATCAGGATTGCTTTGGTACGTTCATTAATCAGTTCTTCAAACTTTTCTACTTTCGGAAGGGAAAAGCCTTCTTCAATGGTCGTAGCAATAGTGCGAATCTTTGCTCCGGCAGAGATGGCAAATGCCATATAGTTAGCGTATGCAGGTTCCGGAACGATGATTTCATCTCCCGGATTCAGACAAGAAAGAAAGGAAAAAAGTACGGCTTCCGAACCTCCCGATGTAATGATTATATCATCTGCAGTCAGATTGATATTAAACTTTGCATAATATCCCACTAATTTCTCGCGATAGCTACGATAACCGGCACTGGGACTATATTCCAGCACTTTACGATCAATATTGCGTATCGCGTCAATCGCGGCCTGAGGAGTGGGCAGATCAGGCTGTCCGATGTTCAGGTGAAACACATGGACTCCACGTTGCTTGGCAGCATCTGCCAAAGGAGCCAGCTTTCTGATAGGAGATGCAGGCATCTCGTTTCCGCGAATGGATATGGTTGGCATAATTTTAACTACAAATTACTAATTACTATTTACTTTTTCTACTTGGAGCTGCAAATGTACGCAATAATTTGAATACAGAGACATAAAAACTTTAAAAACCTTAGCAAGGTTAAAATCGTTATGGTAATTTGAAAAGAAAGCTATACATTTGTCATATAGAAAACTTAAAACAATATCATAATGACCATACACCTTATCTCATTCGCCTCAATCCTTCACAAACAATCCTCGCTAAGAGGCTCGCACGAAGCTATTTTAAGCGAGATTGAAAAATATTATACTGTAAAGCTGGTCGACTATCAAGATATGGACAAGCTTAATAGTGATGATTTCAAAATCATTTTCATCGCTACCGGCGGGGTGGAAAGACTGGTCATACAGCATTTCGAAAACCTTCCCCGCCCTGCCATTTTACTGGCGGACGGCATGCAGAACTCCCTTGCAGCTGCATTGGAAATCTCTACCTGGCTGCGGGGACGTGGAATGAAAAGTGAGATTCTACATGGTGAACTACCAGCCATTATCCTGCGTATCCATACACTTTATAATAATTTCCGGGCACAACGTTCCTTATTCGGCAAACGTATCGGAGTCATCGGAAGTCCTTCTTCTTGGTTAGTGGCCAGTAACGTGGACTACTTGCTGGCTAAGCGCCGTTGGGGAATTGAATATGTAGATATTCCATTGGAACGGATTTATGATCATTTTCAACAAATCACAGATGACCAGGTAGGAGCGTCATGCGCGGCTGTTGCTTCTCAAGCTCTTGCCTGTCGCGAAGGGACTCCCGAAGATTTAATCAAATCAATGCGACTATACCGGGCTATAAAAAAGGTATGTCAGGAAGAAAATCTGGAAGCACTGACATTAAGCTGTTTTAAACTGATTGAACAAATCGACACTACCGGATGCGTGGCATTATCTTTATTGAATGATGACGGGATAATAGCAGGTTGTGAAGGAGATCTCCAGTCTGTATTTACGCTATTAGCAGTTAAAGCACTTACGGGTAAAGACGGATTTATGGCAAATCCTTCCATGATCAATACCCGTACCAATGAACTGATATTGGCACATTGCACCGTAGGACTCAAACAAACGGAAAGATATATTATCCGAAATCATTTTGAAACAGAAAAAGGAATTGCCATACAAGGGTTACTTCCGACGGGAGATGTAACGATCATAAAATGTGGCGGTGAATGTTTGGATGAATATTACTTATCTACAGGAACATTAACTGAAAATACCAATTATATTAATATGTGCCGTACACAAATACGCATCCGTATGAATACTCCAACAGAGTATTTCCTGAAAAATCCGTTGGGAAATCATCATATTATGGTTCATGGAAATTATGAAGATACGTTGAATGAGTTTTTCCAGGCGAATGCTTGTAAGAGAACGGAATAAAGGTCTCTATCAAAAACAAAAGCTGTTTAATCTGAGATATTACAATTCATACCCGAGCGGACCGTTATAGGGTTCGCCCGTTTGTTTCCAGCGAATATATTGGGCATGTATGACTTCAATGTCCGAATCCTCTTTGTCTTCTTCCAAACTCTGGTAATATTCCAAATACTTATCCTCATTTTCGCTCACCAAACAAGCGACGAGCAGATTGGGGTACTTGAGCAAGCAGCTATCAGTTTGGCACCAAGGCTGTTTTCAGGAAGTACACCGTGATCTTCTTCATACCTGATCCTGAACAGTAAATCTATCAATGGAAAGTCGGCATAAGGGTCGGCTGTGGGATGCTGGCTGATAATACCGATGCATTCCTCATACCGACCGTTCAACCAACATAAGTGGAACAGGTTCATTTCGATAGTTTCGCTATCTTCTGCCTGATGCTTCACATATTCATAGGCCTTTTCGATGAGCATCGATAGTTGAGGTGCATTCGCCTCTTCCCAATAGGTGCGAAACTCTTCGGAGGTTACACTCCAAAGCCCATACTGATTGGAGGAAATGAGGAAACGGCCCATACCCTGACGGAGAGAGATACATGCATAAAGACTGTATCCAGTGATGCGGCTCACATCTTCATCGGTCCATCCAAATCGGGCGAACGAATAGAGTGCAAACACGTGTTCTACCAATTCGGCAGAATATACAGCTTTCAATTTCTCAATCCACCGCTGATGCACACTAGCGATACTGTTTCCCAACGAACCGATGAACTCTACCAGATAAGCGTTTATCTGCTCTTCTTTGTCAAGTTCATTACGCGAACGAATGGAAACGAAGTCTTCGCCCGTGAGGCGTTCTATGATGATGAGCACTTGCGATAACCAACGGGGATTGCTTGACTCTCTGCGCTTAAGCAAGGCTTCTTTCACTACCTTCCGCTGCCCTTGAAGCATCTGATGGATGGTATCGGCATCCATGCCCCCCAACTCGAACAAATAACCTTTCGATAGCAATAGTTGGTAGCTTTCGTTTTTCGTATCATCCATTCCGTTGACGGTAGATATTTCAATCATGCCTAACTTTTGCGCCTGATAGAGGGTGAGGTCCAGCTCCAAGTTGTTATCTACAAAGAGTACAAACCTGTAACCTTGAGTAATCACTTGAGACACCAAGTAAAGGAATTCCTCACTGAGAGCATCCAAATTATGTCGCATGGCATCCAATGCCTGCATGTCGGGCTGCCCTATTCGCTGTCTGAGTAGATAGCAAAAACGATAGAGAGCAGCTTCCCTCTGACGGGCAGCCGATGAAACTTCACAACTGTGAAAGATGGCAAACACAGCAGGGTCGGCTTGTGTCTGCACATAACTTTGAGCTATCAAACTGCTACCACCGATACCCGTTTGGGTGATGCTGATACACAAGGATTTACCCTGACTGATATTATCGGCTATGCGTTGCAACTCTTGCTTCCTGCCCACAAATGTTTTGGTAAGCGTATCCACAAATTCATCTTGCTCCAGATTCATGAGCTGTACCTCAGAAAGTGGAGCCACATCCGAAATATGATACTCTTGTTTGATTTTATCCGTCAGGCTATGCACCACTTTTTGCGCCCATTGCATCAGTAGTTGAGGAGAATCAAGCGCAGTATAGGTATATAGGCTTTCTGCCGGTACATTATTCCTCAAAAATTGTTTGAACAAGGCTAGCGGAGAATCTGTCGGTTGCCCACCGTCAGACTCACGTATATAGATGAGTGCAGCCCGACGCGAATGCTGGTTCTGGTGGAATACACCTTTTAAGAATTCAAAGTAAGTAACGCTTTTCTCAGAGGGTAATTCTCCTGACATCATAATATCAGATAAATTGTGCTCATACTCGGCAACAAGCGATTGTGGGGGGACCCAACCATAACGGTCACCTATCAGCCCAATGAAAAAAGGAGCACACTCCTCTATCTCCTTCATGCAGACCTGCAGTATCTGCCGTTCACGTTCATCAATTAAAACTAGTTTAAATAGAATTCATATGACACTATGTATGCACCAATAAAACAAAAGTAGGCATTTTCTTTGATAGCCATTAGAGTTTAGCTGTTTTTCTATTATTTCACACAGATGTACACTATTATTTCATTAATAAGCAGTATTTTTGTCTGTCAAACCATTATCACCTTCTAATTATGATAGGAGAAATTTCATGTGCTATAAATAGAGTTGAAGAGCAAATAGAACAGCTCTTTGACGAAAAAGAGGAGTTTATCATGACCAATGAAGATGCGCTACCTAGAAGTATGTATCTGAAGAAATTGGCTGAAATTGATTCACGAATAGACAAGCTAAAGAAAACGTTGATTTCGTTAAATGAAGAGAAACAAGAGATCCTGAATATGGAATAACTTATAATGGACACTATCGCCTTACTTTGATTATTTGGCCCACTTCAATATTGCCTCATTCCTTTTTCCTATGGGAGTATCTTCCCATTTCCTCTCATGCCATTCTACCACCGAAGTAAAACCTGCTTTCTTCAAAGCGGCTAATCCTTCGAAGCGGGCATTATTTATTCTTTCAGGATAGTGTGCATCACTATTCACCTGTACCCGAATACCCAATTCCTTTAGGAAAGGGAAATAACGTTCATTCGGATAGAATGTACCCAGTTCATGATAAGACTTGGTATTGATTTCCACAATATAACCACATACGGCAATCATCGCGAAGTAATCACGGACCAACGTGTCATACCATGCTTCATCAAGCAAACCCGGACGATAACAGGAAGCATTATAATGCATCTTGTCAGCATGACCGACAATATCAAATCCTCCCAATTCTACCATACGGAACAGGTTCTTATAGTAAAGACGGACCACATAATCCAAATCACCATCGAAATACTTGTCCACCAATTGACGGAACATATCTGCCGGAGTATCAATGTCTACGATTTTTCCTTCCGGAGAATATAACATATGCACGGAACCTATCCGGTAGTCAAGTGGTAGTTTTTGAAAACAAGGTAGAGAAGGATTGTTCTCTTCGTTCAGGTAATCTATTTCAAGACCGATGGCAAGCTCTATTTTATCTGCATATTTCTTCTTTAGACGGGAAAATTCGAAAAGGTAATCATCCATTCTATCCCATTCCATAGTCCATGCAGTAGAAAACGGCAGTGGAGCATGGGAAGAAATGCCATAGGAAGTAAAGCCTTCACTGATAGCAAAACGAATAAAATCTTCCATATTGGCGCGTCCATCACAATACAGGCAGTGACTATGATAATTGGTTAGGTTTGTCATACTAGGTTATGTTGTCAGGGTTATATTATCCAGGTTATTATCACTATCAGACTATTCTAGTGATATAATAAACTATACTTGTGCCAATACAATGGCACAAATCAGCTTTCTATTTCGCTGAGTTCCAACCAGCGCATCGTCTTTTCATCAATCAAGTCATTAACCTCAGGCAAGCGTTTCGATTTCTCGGTCAGTTCGTCAACGGAGAGCGTACCGCTGCAAAGAAGTTCTTCAATCTGTGCCTTTTCGGTTTCCAGGTCGGCAATTTCCTTTTCCAGTTGTTCAAATTCACGCTTTTCCTTGAAACTCATTTTCCGCTTGTCGTTCAGGCGGACGCGGGCGGTCTTTTCTTCCTGCGGCTTCTCTGCTTCTTTCTCCTTTTGCGCTTTCGCCTCCTTCCAGTCGCGGTAATCGCTATAATTGCCGGGGAAGTCGCGGATGTCGCCCTGTCCGTTGAATACCATCAGGTGATCTACTACCTTATCCATAAAGTAACGGTCGTGGGAAACGACAATCACACAACCTTTGAAATTCTGAAGATATTCCTCAAGCACATTCAATGTGATAATATCGAGGTCGTTGGTAGGCTCATCCAGCACGAGGAAGTTAGGGTTACGCATCAAGATAGTGCACAAGTAAAGACGACGGCGCTCTCCCCCACTCAACTTATAGACATAACTATGCTGCGTTTCGGGAGTAAACAAGAAATGCTGCAAGAATTGTGAAGCTGTCAGTTTCTTTCCATTACCCAATTCAATTACTTCGGCAATATCCTGCACTACATCAATGACCTTCATTTGTTCATCAAACTGAAGCCCATCCTGCGAGTAATAGCCGAAACGAACCGTTTCGCCAATGTCTACCATACCGCTATCGGGCTGTACTTGCCCCATTAATATCTTGATGAAAGTAGATTTTCCGGTTCCGTTGTTTCCTACAATACCCATCTTCTCATAACGGGCAAAGATATAAGAAAAGTCTTCCAGAATCTTCAGGTCACCGAAGCTCTTGTACAAATGGTCGGCTTCGAATATCTTGCTGCCGATATAGGATGCTTTTACTTCCAGTTTGACGTTATCGTTATTAAAACGTTGCTTCGCCACCTTTTCCAGTTCATAGAAAGCATCTTCCCGATAACGGGCTTTATGTCCGCGTGCCTGCGGCATCCGGCGCATCCAGTCGAGTTCCGTACGATAAAGATTATTAGCCCGTTCAATTTCTACACTTTTAGCTTCGATACGTTCCTGACGTTTTTCGAGGTAATAACTGTAATTTCCCTTATATTGATAAACTTGCTGATTGTCTATTTCGATAATCTCCGAACAAACACGGTCGAGGAAATAACGGTCGTGCGTCACCATCAGCAGGCTAAGGTTGGTACGACGCAGATAATCTTCCAACCATTCAGTCATGTCCAAGTCAAGATGATTGGTAGGCTCATCGAGAATCAATAAATCCGGTTCGGTAATCAAGGCGTTTGCCAAAGCGACGCGCTTCAACTGTCCGCCGGACAGTTGTTTCACTTTCTGGTCGAAGTTACGGATTTTGAGTTGTGAAAGAATTTGTTTCGCTTTCTGTTCATATTCCCAGGCTTTCTCCTGATCCATACGTACCAAAAGGTCTGCCAGTCCCGGATGCCCTTCGGTTTCCATACAACGTTCGTACTCCTTTATCAACTCCACTGTGCTGTTGCCATGATGAAAACAAGCTTCAAGCACCGTCAGTTCTTCGGGATATTGCGGGTCTTGTTCCAGATAATCCACCCGAAGGTCACGACGGAAGACAATATTACCGCTATCATAACCTTCCTTTCCGGCAATAATATTCAGTAAGGTCGTTTTTCCGCTACCGTTCTTTGCGATCAATCCTACACGCTGACCTTCGGCAATGCCCAAAGATATATTTTCAAAAAGAACCAAGTCACCGAAAGACTTGGTCAGGTTATCTATCTGTAAATAAGGTACTGCCACGTAAATAATGATTAGTTGGTTAGTGATTAGTGATTAATAATCACAGATTTATACTCTTCAATGACATTGCAAGGCTCACCTGCCTTTACTTTACTCCATGCAATTTTCATCGGGTCAATGATCCGGTCATTATATTGAACAACAGGAGCTTCCCGGTTACCGTCAATCAACGTCTTCCATTCCATACCTTCCACTTCATTCGTCAGAATCGCACAGACAGTAATACCGATAGCCAGCCATTCCTCTTTTTTCTTCGCACCTATCTTACCGCTATCAATCACTTGCTGAAGTTTCTCCAAGTCCTCTTCTATTCCCTGAAAATCTTTCTTCAGTTCCTGCTTCACGGTAGATACCACCCATTCGTACCCTTCATTAATCAAATAGATTTCAGAAAGACGGACAGGAATCAGTTCAGCAGGATACTTCTGTCCTTCTTTGCGTATCTCCAAAGTAGCGATCACTTCTTCCGCCTCCTTCACAACTCCGCCTTTAGGTACAGTAAAGGAACATTCGAAAGCTATATCATCAACACCTGTAATCCACAAATGGGAAGTATAATAAGTTCCCTCCTCCTGAAACATTTCTTTGCTATACGCACATTCCCACGCTCCGACTTGCACCAACGAAGCCGAATCGTTCTCTTTCAGTTCCTGCCGGATAGCGTCTTTGCCATAACCGGCTTTTCCTTTAAATGCGGATATACGAAAATTTCCCGTCCATACATCGGGATTATAGAAAAGAAAAGAGCCTTCGCCATCTTCAAACTCGTTCCAGTCTGACGGATAGCTCATTGAAAACCATGCCCCGGGAGAGATAAATTTCTTGCCTTTCATTCTTTTTCATTAAATGATTACTTGGCAAAAGTACGAATTAAATACGAATTTCAGGCACGGATTACACGGTTTTCGCAGTTTTCGGAAAGATGATAACATAAAGCAACAGCGTAATCCGTGTAATCCGTGCCTGAAAAACATCATTTCCCTATAGGCTGTATTTTCCTACGCACATCTTTAGAAATCTCCAGAAACATATAGTTCAACTTTCCGGAGTGGATTCCTGCCTCATTCTCCTTATACTTTTTATTAGCATATTGCTTTGATTTCTCGAAAGTCAGCAATGACATTTCATTCTGCGATTTGCCTACCATCGTAGAGTCCAGCTGTTCATCCGGAAAGAAATCATCCAGATCGACGTCACCAATCATGGTTGTTTCCAGAAAGTTCTTGTCCGTATGTGAATTATCCGTATAATACCCCACAAACATATGCCCCGGTGTACGTACCAGGATCGGATCGATATTGATGGCACGGAGCAATGAAGCGAACAGTACGCTACCGTCCACACAATTAATCTGTGAAGATTCCAGCGCATCATCAAACGTACGGACACGCTGCGAGAAAACAACATTGCTCGAAAGGCTGGTGTTGGAAACAGAACTGTAACGGAATTTGCGTTTCTGCAATATGTTCCAAAGGGCGTACACTTGCTTGTCCACCGCCCCTTTAGCTTTGCTCTGATAGCCAAGGAAACGATTGACAATACGGGTATTCAATGCCTCGCGAAGCAACTGGTCGATCATCGGATTCTCTTCATTGACATAGGCAGCAAAAAAAATACTTGTATCATGGAATTTGGTTCCATTCGATACATACCCCAACAGACATTCATTGATACTACGTACTGAGAATGTACGCACCCGTTGCCCCAGATCCTTTCCATTCATCTCAACAGTAATAGCCACACTTACCGGTTCTGCCTGCACCTCATTTTTCAAGGCTTCATAGTTCCAGATGATATCAGGATAAATCGTATATTCCGTTCTGGGCTTGTTCAGTACAAATTCCGACACCGAACGGGAGAAAAAAGGTGTTTCAGCCACTTCAATCCGTACCCGGCTATAGGCTGTCTTCGACTTCACCCGAATAGCAATACACGATTTCGGATTCCCCAAATACGTTGAATCTGACGGAACAATCACCTGCGCGTCAGTAGTGGCAACAGACAGAATCGCCGAAGGGAATATATTCCCTCCCAAATCGTCTACAATCTCAAAACCGGAATTGAATGAAGTATATTTAAACACAGACATACCGCCAAGGAAAATTAACAGCACCACAACAGAGCCTATTATTTCCCGCCGATGTCTTTTCAGGTCAATTTTTATCATTATTTGTAGTTTCTATGGTCAAACATTTCTATTATATCTCGCTAACAAAGATAACAAATAGCGTTCGTTTTTTCCTCTTACAATCAGCAAAAACTTTTATATTTTATATCAGCCCTCTCGATTCCCGGAATGTAACATGATTGTAACGTCTGTTTCATCTGCCCGTAACAAAGTCTCCCCATCTTTGCAAAGGATAAAATAAAAACGTAACTTTGTCATATCACATTAATACATATATCTTATGAACGATTACCGTATTCTAGTTGTCGACGATGAAGAAGACCTCTGTGAGATACTGAAATTCAATCTTGAAAACGAAGGCTATGAGGTTGACACTGCAAACTCTGCCGAAGAAGCAATGAAGATGGACATCAGCAGCTATCATTTAATTCTCCTCGATGTGATGATGGGAGAAATCTCCGGATTCAAAATGGCGAATATCTTGAAGAAAGACAAGAAAACAGCGAAAGTGCCTATCATCTTTATCACGGCAAAAGATACCGAAAACGATACCGTGACCGGATTCAATCTGGGAGCGGACGATTATATTTCGAAACCTTTCTCTCTGCGTGAGGTCATTGCCCGTGTGAAGGCTGTACTAAGACGCACGGTAGCAACGGAAACGGAAAGAGCTCCCGAACGTCTTACTTATCAATCGCTCGTCATTGACATCACCAAGAAGAAAGTAAGTATCGACAACGAAGAAGTGCCATTGACCAAAAAAGAATTTGAGATATTGCTTCTGCTGGTACAGAATAAGGGACGTGTATTTTCGCGTGAAGACATCCTGGCCCGCATCTGGAGTGACGAAGTGTACGTGCTCGACCGTACCATCGACGTAAACATCACCCGTCTGCGTAAAAAGATTGGTGTATACGGCAAATGTATTGTCACCCGTCTCGGATACGGATACTGTTTTGAAGCTGAATAAATAATTATGCCGAATTAAATAGTTATTATGAACCTGCCTGTAACTCAAAAGCATTTTCTTTCTTTCAGCCGGAAGCTTTTCCTTTCGGTTATCTCACTGTTTCTGGTATTTGCCATTTGTTTCATTGCTTACCAGTATCAACGAGAACGGGAATACAAAATAGAACTGCTGAATACAAAATTGCAAGATTACAACAGCAGACTCTACGAACAGTTGGACGAACAAGCCATTGACAGTGAAATAATCAATGGATATGTCAACAACCATATTCTGGAAGATCTACGCGTAACCCTTATCGATATGGAAGGAAATGTGGTTTACGACAGTTATCCGAGCCATAACAGGCAGATAGAGAATCATCAGAACCGTCCGGAAGTACAAAAAGCAATAAAGCATGGCAACGGATATGACGTACGCCGTACTTCCGAAACAACCGGACTTCCCTATTTCTATTCAGCCACCCGCTATAAAGATTATATCGTTCGCTCGGCTTTGCCTTATAATGTCAGCCTCATCAACAATCTGCAAGCAGACCCGCACTATCTATGGTTTACCATCATCGTGACCTTATTATTAGTGATTATCTTCTATAAATTCACCAACAAACTGGGCACTTCCATCAACCAGCTCCGTGAATTTGCCATGCGCGCCGACCGGAACGAGCCTATCGAAATGGCTATGCAATCGGCTTTCCCGCACAATGAACTGGGGGAAATCTCCCAACATATCATTCAAATCTACAAACGACTGCACGAAACCAAAGAAGCTCTCTACATTGAGCGTGAAAAACTGATTACCCATCTTCAGATTTCACACGAAGGACTGGGTATATTCACAAAAGACAAGAAAGAAATTCTAGTCAACAACCTCTTTACCCAATACAGTAACCTGATCTCGGATTCAAATCTGGAAACGACAGAAGAAGTCTTTGCCATCAATGAACTGAAAGAAATTATTCATTTTATCAACAAGAACCAGCAAGAACGTTCAAGAGGAAAAGGTGAGAAACGAATGTCAGTCACCATCAACAAGAACGGACGGACATTTATCGTAGAATGTATCATCTTCCAGGATGCCAGCTTTGAAATCTCCATCAATGACGTCACCCAGGAAGAAGAGCAAGTAAGACTCAAACGCCAACTGACCCAAAATATCGCCCACGAATTGAAAACTCCCGTCAGCAGTATTCAGGGGTATTTGGAAACCATTGTCAGCAACGAGAATATTCCACGTGAGAAGATCAACGTATTCCTCGAACGTTGTTATGCACAAAGCAACCGTTTGAGCCGACTGTTACGTGACATCTCTGTACTCACCCGCATGGATGAAGCCGCCAGCATGATTGATATGGAACGAGTGGATATCAGTGTATTAGTAGGAAACATTATCAATGAGGTGTCACTGGAACTGGACGAAAAGCATATCACAGTAATCAACTCCCTGAAAAAGAGCATACAAATCAAAGGTAATTACTCACTGCTCTATTCCATCTTCCGCAACCTGATGGACAATGCCATTGCATACGCCGGAACCAATATTCAAATAAATATCAACTGTTTCCGCGAAGATGAGAAATTCTACTATTTCAGCTTTGCCGACACAGGTATAGGAGTGTCTCCCGAACATCTGAACCGCCTCTTCGAACGCTTCTACCGGGTAGACAAAGGACGCTCACGAAAACTGGGCGGAACAGGATTAGGGCTGGCTATCGTAAAAAATGCCGTTATTATCCACGGCGGCAACATCTCCGCCAAAAATAATCAGGGTGGCGGACTGGAATTCGTATTTACGCTGGCAAAGGAGAAATAAGGTTCTCAGTCAAATTCCGTGTTATTTAATTTATGCTAAAGACCCTTACACATCGGTCTTTCAATGAGATTTGCCAACACGAAACTTGACGAAGAACCATAAAGAAACAAGAATTACAACTCTATTTTAGCTCAAAAGGAACTCTGGACTTGACATCTGTAGCGGAAGATGCTATGACTGCCTCGAACTTACCCGCTTCTGACACCCACTGATGACGGGTGTCATCAAAGAATTTCAAAGCATCTTCATTGACAGTAAAAGTAATCTCCTTTGTCTCACCCGGAGCCAGCCTCACTTTACTGAATCCTTTCAGCTCCTTTACAGGACGAGGCAATGATGATTTCAAGTCACTGATATACAATTGTACTACTTCGCTACCCTCACGACTACCTGTATTTGTTACCGGTACAGTAATAGTAAGCGTTTCATCCGCTCCCATTACCTTCTTATCAGCTACAGCCTTTCCATATTTAAAAGTAGTATAACTCAAACCATGTCCGAAAGGAAACAAAGGTTTTGTTTTCTGTTTATCCGCCCAACGATAACCTACGAAAATTCCTTCATTGTATTCCTCATCCACAATATTACTGCCATCCGCTCTAAGAACACCCGGATAATCGCCTAATTTATGAGCACCTACATCCTCCAGAGCAGCCGGGAAAGTAAACGGCAATTTCCCCGACGGGTTCACATCACCTGCCAAAATTGCCGCTATCGCACTGCCGGCTTCCGAACCTAAGTACCATGCCTGAAGCACAGCCGGAACATCCTTAATCCACGGCATAGATACTGCATTACCCGAGATATTGACGACAACCAGATTTTTGTTAGCCTGTGCCAAAGCTTTTATCACCTCATTTTGTCCATAAGGCAGACCAAGTTCCTTGCGGTCTGCATCCTCGCAATCCTGATGCGCACTCTTGTTCAACCCACCGACAAAGATCACATAATCAGCCTCTTTGGCAACTTCCACTGCTTCAGCAATAAGTTCTTCCGGCAAACGGTCGTCTTTCAAGTCCTGACCAGACTTCACACCGTTATACTCACCTGTAGGATCACCCACATATCCACGGGCATAAACAACTTCCGCCCTATTTCCGAATCTAGTTCTGATCCCATCCAACGGAGAAAGCTCATGTTTCACTTTCAGTGAAGAACTACCACCGCCCACTGTCATCATCTTCACAGCATTTTCACCAATCACAGCAATCTTTTTCACCTTATCCAAATCAATAGGCAATACATTGTTATTGTTCTGCAGCAACACAATACCCTCCTCACCGATATGACGGGCGGCAGCAAAATGAGCTTCCGAGCACAAAGCACCCCAAGGACGTTCCCTATCCATTGTTGTCCGATAAGCCAGACGAAGAATGCGCCTCACTTTATCATCCAACTCTTTTGTTCCTACTTTGCCTTCCTTTATCAATGTAAGATACGGATATGCCAGATAGTAGTTATCATAAGCATTGCTTGCCCCATTGGAAAGTCCGTTTGTCCAACTGCCGAACTCCATATCCAAGCCATTATGAATAGCTTCTTCCGTGTCGTGGGTACCTCCCCAGTCGGAAACAACCACTCCGTCAAATCCCCATTCACCTTTCAGGATATCATTCAGCAAATATTGGTTATGACAACCGTGCTGACCTTTATACAAGTTGTAAGATCCCATGATGGCCCAAGCCTTGCCCTGCCGGACAGCCGCCTTGAAAGCAGGCAGATAAATTTCATACAAAGCACGGTCATCCACAATAACGTTGGTGGTATGGCGGTTCACTTCCTGATTATTCAGCGCATAGTGTTTTACGCAAGCGGCAACGCCATTCTGTTGTACCCCCTGTATATAAGGAACTACCATTTGTCCGGCCAGATAAGGGTCTTCACCCATATATTCGAAATTACGCCCGTTCAGCGGAGTACGGTAAATATTCACTCCGGGACCTAACAACACGGACTTATTACGATAACGCGCCTCTTCACCGATACTCTTTCCATAAAGCATAGACACTTCAGGGTTCCATGTTGCCGCCAGACAAGTCAGTGCAGGAAAAGCCACACAAGAATCATTAGACCATCCGGCCTGTTCCCACTCATCCCAAAGCACTTCGGGACGAATACCATGAGGACCGTCTGTCATCCAGAATTCGGGAATTCCCAAACGTGCCACACCCGGTGAGCAAAACTTGGACTGGGCATGTGTCATCGCCACTTTCTCTTCCAAAGTCATACGGTTGAGCGCATCTTCTATTCTTTCCTCTACAGGTTTTGTATTATCCAAATAAACGGGAATCGTTTGCGCCTGAACCGCACTACCCAACAATAGGGCCAACATACCCGAAATAATCATACTTTTCATGGTCATCCATTTTTTATTTATTAACCCACAAGCCCAGCGAACGGATATAACCCGTTTGCGGCATACAATTCTCACATTTACTATTCTCTATAAATGCCGACATCGCTTTCTTTGCCACCTCCTGATCAGGGCGTGCATCCCGTATCTCTTTGTAAGTAGCGCGAGGTGCTTCCGAGAAAGCAACTACTTGCTCCCAACCTTCCGGCACCTTGATACCCATAAACGAAGAACCATCTATCTTTTTATACGGCCAGAACGTGTACCCGATGTTGTTTTCTTCCATCACCTTACAAAAAGCCGCCTGCCATTCATCAGTATTGTGACCGATTTCACCCATATACATCGGCAGGTTCACACTGTCACGGAAATTAATAAGAGTCTGGATAGCTTCCTTTGTAGGATCACCTCCGTAACGATGGCAAGTGTACATCAGTTTATCGTCATAAGCAGCGTCCTTGAACGGCTTGAAGTTACCATTCCACTGTGCTCCTCCGATCAGAACAATATGATTGTTATCCACCTCACGAATAGCTTTCAACGCACGCTTGTGCAGAGGTTCCAGCTTTGCGTTCAGTTCTTCCATATTTTCAAAATAGGGAGCGATAGGCTCGTTGATTAACTCATATCCCAATATAACAGGCTCATTCTTATAATAATCGGCAATCTCCTTCCAAATATCACAGAACAACCGTTGACTTACCTCGCTTTCAAACAGCCAGGGATAACCGTAACTGTCATCAATATTATCACCTGTCTGTCCGCCCGGAGCATCGTGCATATCCAGAATCAGGTAAAGATTATTATCACGACACCAGTTCACGACACTGTCCACACGGGCAAATCCGTCCTGCCTCCCTGTCAGCCCCATATAGTCCTCATCAGTGAAGAGTTTATAATGGAAAGGAAGACGAATGGTATTTGCCCCCGTAGAAGCGATAAATTCCACATCCTTGCGGGTGATATAGTTGTCTTTAAACTGTTTCCAAAATTCTGTCACAAAGTCCGGACCTACCATCTGACAAAACATCTCATTGATGAAACATCCGGAATTAGTTTTATTGAAGCCGAACATATATCCTTCGGGATTCAACCAGTTACCCAGATTCGTACCTTTAATAAATAGTTTGCTACCGTCCGGCTGAATCAAGTCCTGTCCGGACACACGCACGAATGCTTCAGGAGCAGGCGCAATTTCCTGTTGCTGCGCCTGTTTTTGCTGACATGAAGCAAATCCCCCCACAAACAATAATACATAAATTATATATTTCATACCTATTTCTAACAATTAATTTATTACTTCAAAATCAGCGGAAAGTCCTTCCTCACTGTTTGTACCCAACCACAACTTAAATTCTCCGGGCTCCACCACCTTCTTCATATCAATGTTCCAGAAAGCCAATTCACTGACGGGCAATGAGAAAGTTACAGTCTTGGTCTCTCCCGGCTGTAAAGTGACACGCTGGAAACCTTTTAACTCCTTCACCGGACGGGCTACAGAAGCCACCTTATCCTGCACATAGAGCTGGACAACTTCTGTTCCGGCATACTTTCCGGTATTCGTCACGTTCACTCTCGCCGTCAATGTAGCATTTGCCGCCAATTTATCAGCCGATAATTCCAACACATCATAGGCAAAAGTAGTATACGACAATCCGTAACCAAAGGGGAACAAAGGACCAAAACCTGCATCCATATAAAAAGAAGTGCAACCCAACGAGGTCTGCCCGGCTTCGAATGGAATATCATCAATCAATGTTTCCTTGCCGCTGGGAGCACGTCCCGTGTGATGATGCGCATAATAAACAGGGACCTGTCCCACCATCTTCGGAAAAGTAACCGGAGTCTTCCCACTCGGAACAACCTTGCCGAACAGTAAATCTGCAATAGCCGGACCACCCATCGTTCCCGGATGAAAGGAATAAAGCACGGCAGCCGATTCATCCACTTCTTTACCAATAGTGAGCGGACGACCTGCCATAACCACCGTCACCAGCGGTTTACCGGCTTTTGCCAACGCTTCAATCAATTCCGATTGCGCTCCACGCAAATTCAAATCAGCCAAGGAGTGAGCTTCGCCCGACAGAATAGATTCTTCACCGACAAAAGCCAGTACCACATCCGCCCGCCGAGCTGCTGCCACCGCCTTTGCTATACCCGAAGTCTGTTTGTCGCGGCTATAGGCCAATCCCGGTTCATAAATAATCTGAACCTTGTCTCCATACATTTCCCGCAATGCCTTCAGCGGAGTCTGTGTATGTTCCTTTTCACCATCAAACACCCACGTACCCATCTGATCATGAGGGGCATCCGCCATCGGGCCGACTACAGCAACCGTACGCACCATCTCCCCCAAAGGAAGAACCTCGTTATCATTCTTCAATAAGATGACCGACTGCTCTACTGCTTCTTTCGCTTTCGCCAAATGACTTTCCGCATATTTTACTGTTTGATCTGATATCACATAAGGATTATCGAACAACCCTAAGCGGAACTTTAAACGTAAGATATTACGAACTGCATTATCAATAGTAGCTACCGAAACCTTTTTTTCTTTTACCAAAGTCTCCAGATTTTCCATAAAGGAACCGCTTACCATTTCCATATCTATACCTGCATTGACCGACTTTTCAGCCGCTTCCTTCGCATCTTTGCAGAAACCGTGCGCAATCATCTCGGTAGCCGACGCCCAATCCGTCACAACTACGCCGTCATAATTCCATTCTCCACGCAGCACCTCTTTTAATATAAAGGAATTACCGGTAGAAGGCACTCCGTCATTATCATTAAAAGAAGTCATGAACGTGGCACACCCTGCCTTGGCAGCCGCCTCGAAAGGAGGGAAATAGACATTGCGCAATTCACGTTCCGGTATGAATGTCGAATTATAATCCTTGCCACCTTCAGCGGCACCATAACCCACAAAATGCTTGGCACATGCCGCTATGGCTGTCGGATCGTCCAGAGAATCCCCCTGAAACCCCTTAACCATCGCCGCTCCCATCACAGCAGACAGATAAGGATCTTCGCCACAACTTTCCGCCATACGTCCCCATCTCGGATCACGGGAAATATCAATCATCGGAGCAAAAGTCCAGCGAATACCATCGGCAGATGCCTCAACAGCGGCTATGCGGGCTCCATCCTCTGCAATTCGGGGATTAAAGGTTGCCGCTTGCCCCAATGGAATAGGAAATATAGTTTTGTATCCATGAATCACATCACGCGACATCAGGACAGGAATCCCCAACCGGGATTCCTTCACAGCTATTTCCTGCACTTTATTCACCAATTCAGGGTCAGTCAGATTCAACAGAGAACCCACTTTTCCTTCTTTTATCACCCCGGCTATCTGATCAATGCTTCCATTCGGACTCAACTGATTCATCTGCCCTATTTTTTCCTGCAAAGTCATCTTACCCAGCAGTTCTTCGACCTTATTGTCTATGTCCCTATCCTTCTCACTACCAGCTTGCGGTGTGCAGGCAAAGAAAGAAAGCATAAGCAAACAGGCAGAAGACAGTTTGAAATGTTTCATCATATGTTATTCTTCTAATTTGATTATGCCTTGCTCATATCGCGTCAAAGGCGTGGCACAAGCAAGGCATTCTAAGGAAATATACTTATTAAATTAGTATGGATTCTGTGTAATCGAGCCTTGTGCAGCTTCTATTTCACTCTGAGGAATAGGAATGTATTTCTTGTTTTCTGTCCAGTCAACACGTTCCGGGATAGCCTGTCCACCCCAAGTATTTTCACCTTCCCACTGATTCTTGTCAAAATTATAGGTACGCTTAGTCCGTAGAACCACACCGGCTCCGGCTTTGAGTACAGTAGCAGCCTTTCCGGAGCGGACAAGGTCGAAATAACGTTTTCCCTCACCCACAAATTCAAGTCGACGTTCATTAATGATATTATCCACGGTAACAGGGATAGAAGCTACACCGGCACGTTCACGGACAAGATCGAAATAATCTTGCGCAAGACCGTCACCGGTAGCCAAAGCCAGTTCAGCCGCATTGAGCAATGTCTCGGCATAACGGTAAAGATGAAGATTTTCATCATGGTTCAAACCGGCATCACCTACACTGCCTTCCGTATCACCCGGACGGGGCAGATATTTGCGCAGGAAGTAACCGGTGTTCTGATAACGACCACCATAAGTGACGGTATCCCCTTCTGCGAATTTCGCCCTTGCATATTTATCCAGATTAAGAATGGCAACATCACGGCGACGGTCATTGTCTTCAAAAGCGTCATACACTTCTTTAGAAACAGAGCCGAACCCCCAGCCGCTTGTAAATTCAGGAGTATGCCCCTCTGCACATTTGATAGTCAAGCCATCAATGCCAATCATTTCAGGATATACAGTACCACCTGTAAAATTGGCATTCCCCCAAGTACGTTTACCTCCTTTAGCTATATAATTTACATCGAATATGATTTCTTCGTTCCATTCCTTATCAAGCGCATAAAGATCATTATAATTTTTAACCAAGTCATACTTGTGCGAATTGATGATTGCTTTCATATATCCCAAAGCCTTTCCGTAACGAGACTGGTCTTTCTGGTACATCACATAATCAGCGTAAATCATGGAAGCAGCAGCTTGCGTCATACGTCCGGCCCATTCGTCGGGTTGTTTCATCGGAAGTACTTCACTGTCCAGCACGCTCTCCAAATCGACAACCACCTTTTCATAAACCTGTTCTGCAGTTAATTGATCTGCCAGATAAGGAAGGCTGGTCAAGTTCTCTTCATAAAAAGGAATATTGCCCCATGTTTTCCAAAGAACAAGATAATACCAGGCACGCATCGCACGGCCTTCGGCTATAAAAAGAGCCTTTTTATCATCGGATAGATCTGAATCCTTCGCATTATCAATCAACCGGATAGACCGATTGATACCTGAATAACTTGTTGTCCACGCTCCATCGATATTATTACGGGGATCGGACTTGTACTGGGAAATCAGGTGAATCTGTGACTGGTCGGATGTGTTGCCGCCACCGACATACATATCATCGGCCATAGAGTCCCATACCAAGCTCAAGGGTGCCCATCCACCAAAGTAGTCATACCATTGCATCGGATCGTAAGCAGCCACTGCTGACTCCATCATTCGGGATTCTGTAGTATAATATCCGTCAATGGGCAAGCTGCTTGAAGGCTCAACTGACAGGAAGTCGTCGCCGCAAGATGCTGTACCCAGCATCAAAGCCAGAGCGGCGAAGCTATATAATGTAAACTTTTTCATATCTGTATGCTTTATATTCATTAAAAATTAAGATTAACACCTACGGTAAAGGTACGCGCCTGAGGATAGTAACCACGGTCGATACCATTGGAACGTTCGTCACCATTGAGTTCCGGATCCAGACCTTTATAAGAAGTCATTGTCAGCAGATTCTCGGCAGCCACATAGAAACGAAGCTTCTGAATAAAGATCTTCTGAGTCAGGTAGGACGGCAATGTATAACCCAACTGAATGTTCTTGATACGTGCGTAAGAACCATTATGGACATAAAGATCAGAAACACGCCAGTTATCATTGTTGTTTGCCCAAGAAAAACGAGGCATTGTATTGGAAGTTCCTTCACCATGCCAACGATTCATAAACTCTGCGGGAAGATTCACATAGCGGCAGTCCAGACGACGGGTTACGTCCATGATTTCCTGCCCCATAGCACCTGACAGCAACATGCTGAAGTCGATATTTTTCCAGGAAGCATTGAGATTCAAACCGAATGTCCAATCAGGAGTTCCCTTACCAATCATTGTCTTATCCTTATCATTGATCTCTCCGTTCTTGTCAAAGTCTACAAAGATTACGTCACCCGGCACTGCGTTGGGCTGCAGCTTCTGCCCTTTATCATTCACGTAAGCATCAATCTGCTCCTTGTTCTGGAAGATACCGTTTGTTTTATAACCATAGAAATAAGGATATGGCATTCCGTTTTCCGCACGGGATACGTTACCAATCTGGTGAACATTGTCATACATCTCAAAGCCATCGGCATTCCCCAGATTAATCAATTCATTTTTCAGATAGCTGGCATTAGCGGATATTCCGAAGTTCCAGTCACCTTTATTGAACTTATACCCCAACTCCAGTTCAACTCCCTCATTCTTCATCGAACCAACGTTGCCCCAAGGCTTGGACTCACCCAAATAAGAAGGAATACTCATTTCCTTCAGCATGCCATTCGTCTTCTTGTAGAAATAATCCACCGTGAAAGTCAAAGCATTGTTGAAGAAGCCGAAATCCAGACCGGCATCATATTGTTCCGATTCTTCCCATTTCAAGTCCTTATTGGGAGTGCCGGACGGCTTACTACCCATGACGATGCTCTGGTGTCCCGGAGTGCCGAACACATAGTTGTTGCCGATAGCTACATTGGCCATATAACGGAAAGCTCCGATATTTTCGTTACCGTTCTTCCCCCAAGAGAGGCGCAGTTTTGTATTAGTCAACCAAGATGGACGTTGATCCATCCACTTTTCATTTGTAATGTTCCATCCTAAAGATACGGAAGGGAAGGTAGCCCATTTGTTATTAGGACCGAAGTTAGACGAACCGTCACGACGCACAGTAACCTGTAACATATAGCGTTCATCATAGTTATAGCTCAACCGCCCGAAGTAGGAAGCCAACGTTGTCGGGTCAAATGCCCCACCGGTGGCATTACGTTTACCTGCAGACTGCAAACCGGTTGTGAAATCCAAGTTTGCCTTGTCCCCAATATATTCAATCATATCCATTGCATCGCCCTTTAATCCGCGTCCTGTGTACTTCTTGGCCGACTGCCCCAACACAACCGCAAAAGAATGAACACCAAACGTTTTGTCATACGTCAACACATTCTCAATCTGCCACGTATAGCCACGATTCATTTCAGACCACACTTTCGATTTGTCATTCGTAGCATTTTTATTCAGATAGTGAGGATGATTCCATCCGTCTTTTCCCCAGAATGCGAGGTCGGAACCCCAAGAGAATTTATATTTCAAATGATCCCAAACACTTAGTTCGGCAGCCAAAGTAGCGATAATCTTATCAGAATTATTCTTTTCATAGGGTAAGGAAAGTCTTGCAAGCGGATTTGCAAGTTCATTGAAATCACTGCTCGGCATGGAAAGCAACTGTCCGCTACGTTTGTCGTAGATAGGGTCACCATAAGTATTCCGGTCATAATTCTGAAGTTCGCTTTCATCTTTAGCGTAAACGGACATGGTAGGATCCATGAACAAAGCGTCGCCGAGCGGAGATCCGGTCAGACTGCCGGCAGTGACCCCCACACTATTCACGCGAGAATAAGCTATGTTCATAGAGAATGTCATCTTTTTCAGCCAATTACGTTGTTCCGATTCGTCAAACAGCGTGTACATTGTGTTGCTACGCAGTGACAGACGTTGGTAGTTGGAAGCATCGTAGTTTCCCCCAATGATACCGTCCTGATCATAATATCCTAATGAAAAATAGTAATTTACCTTCTCGGAAGCACCGCTGATGCTTAACTGGTGATTCTGGACCGGAGCATTATCATAGAACAAGGCGTCCTGCCAATTGGTACCCGAACCTAAAGAAGCAACCTGTTCAAAACGGGGAGCCTCGCCTGCATAATCGGCAGCCTCATTCATCAATGTAGCATATTGGGTAGCATTCAGCATATCCCGCTTCTTCCATGCACTTTGCCATCCATAAGAGAAGTCATAACTCACTTTAGTTTTGCCGATACTACCTTTCTTTGTAGTAACGAGAACAACACCATTTGCCGCACGAGCCCCATAAACGGCTCCGGAAGCTGCATCTTTCAATACTTCGATACTGGCAATATCAGCGGGATTGATATTATCAATACCACCGTCTACCGGCATACCATCAATAATGTAAAGCGGGTCGGAGTTGTTGATAGTACCAATACCACGCACACGTACTCTTGAGCTCGCTCCCGGCTGACCATTGAGGGTAGTGACCTGAACACCGGCTGCCAGACCTTTCAACGCATTGTCCACACGTGTGGGAGATGTTCTGCTCAAATCTTCGGAAGAGACCTTGGCAATAGAAGCCGTTACCACACTCTTCTTCTGAGTACCATAACCAATCACTACTATCTCATCCAAAGTTTTCGTATCTTCCCGTAAAATAATGTTGAGCGGAGCGATAGTAGCTTTCACAATTTGCGGAAGATAACCTACGTAGGTTATTTCAATCTCTACCCCCTCTTCTACATTGGAGAGAGAAAAAGCACCATCAAGATTAGTAATAGTACCGTTATTAGTACCTTTTACCAATACACTCGCACCGATAATGGGCTCACCGGTTACATCTTTTACTATTCCTTTCACAGTCTGCTGGGCAAACATACCGATAGAAAAGAAAAACAGCAAGCATCCGACAGATAACATATATCTGAACGCTTGCGTCTTTTTTAAATCATTTCTCATAACACAAAATATTAAAGTTAACACTCAAATTTCTTATGACTTTTGTCAACGCAAAGATAAAACAAGTACATATAGCCTGTATGAGCAGGTAAAGCGCAAAAGTAAATCACCATTTTTGATAATAATCTAATTATTAACGTATTACTCTAAAAAGAAGAGAGCAAAAAGTAAACTTTAATAAATAAAACGGGAAGAGGTATTCATCATCAAACGATTATATAACCTAACTTTTTCCTAAAGAACATCCGCCATATTTAAAAGGATTGACTTATATTTGTACGTCTAACCAAATATAGTACAATGAAACATCTGTTTACCTTATTACTTTTATTTACTTCTACCTTTTTGTCTGCTGACTCCCATAGTATGGAAATTGAGTCTCTTCTATCAAAATTAGATTCTTTAATCGCGCGAAAGGATGACTTCGTCGCTGCTAAAGAGACCAAAATAAACCAACTCCATAACCAGGGACGGAATATCCGTACATCAGAAGAACGCTATTGGCTGAACAAGATGTATTACGATGAATATTTCGTTTATAATTCCGATTCCGCCATGATTTATGTAGACCAGAATCTGGACATCGCCGACAAGCTAAATAAAAAAGAATGGAAAGCGGAGTGGAAAATCAAGAAGTCTTTTCTTCTGGCCGCTACCGGTTTGTTGAAGGAGGCATTAGATGAATTACGCAATGTTTCGAGCCAATTACTCACCCCTGAACTGAAAGTGGAATATTACGGACAGTTGATGTATCTGTACTCCCATTTCGGACAGTATTCAGGAGATGACAATACAAATATCCGTGAAGGATATTATGAGAAAGAAAAAGCATATAAAGACTCTATCTATGCCTATATCACCCCTCAAGACCCTTTCTATTTATGGTACAAAGGGTGGAAATTTCTGGGAAGCACTGATACGGAATCCATAAAGAAAGAACTCTTGAATGAAGTAGAGAGGTCATCCCTGGAAACCCGACGTGATGCAATGAATGCCTATATCCTAGCCTGCCTTTATCAGGATAGCAATCAACAAAACGAGTATTTGAAATATATGATTTATTCGGCAATGGCGGATGTGAAAACAGCAAACAAGGACATTGCTTCGCTGGAAGAGCTGTCAAAAACATTGTATGAACTGAATGATATAGACCGTGCCTATACCTATATTAATTACTGCCTCCAAAACGCCCAACTTTATCGTAACCGGGTACGTGTTATCGGCATTTCGGAAACACAAGACGCCATTCATCGGGCCTATCAAGAAAGAAATATCCGACAGGAAGCCCGTTTGCATACATTCTTGTTTCTGGTCAGTATTCTTTCAATCATCTTACTGATTGCCATTCTCTATATCTATATGCAAATGAAGCGACTGGCATATTCACGCTCCCAACTGAATGAAAGCAATCTGTTGCTGAACAAACATGTGGACGAACTGTCGGAAACCCATCAACTGTTGGAAAAAGCAAACGCCCAGTTACAGTCGTTAAATGAACAGTTGAAAGAAACAAACGCCCAACTTCGCGAATCCAATTATGTAAAGGAAGAATATATAGGTTACGTATTTTCCATCTGTTCCAACTATATCAGCAAGCTGGACGAATTCCGTAAAAGTATTAACAGGAAAATGAAAGCCAAACAATTTGATGACATAAAAGAATTGACAGACTCTCCGATTATGGCACAGAATGAGTTGAAAGAGCTTTACCATAACTTCGACGCCATCTTTCTACATGTCTATCCCAATTTTGTCGAAGACTTCAACGCCCTGCTGCATCCCGACGAGCAGATTTTACTAAAAGATGGAGAATTACTGAATACCGAACTACGCATATATGCGCTGGTACGTCTGGGAATTAACGATAGCGTAAAGATAGCCGAATTCTTACATTGCTCTCCGCAGACGGTCTACAACAACCGACTGAAGACACGCAACAAAGCCATTGTACCGAAAGATGAGTTCGCCAATACAGTGAAGAGTCTGGGCAAAATGCAAGAATGACCACTGTACATACTTCCTTAAAAAAGGAATATTAAAACACACGAGAATACAATAGATTGGATCACCGTGCGGAAGATTACCTAAATGCGTAGCATTTTCCTTCAGCGGAATCCTATATTTTACATTTTAGAACGTTTTTCTTTCAACACAAAAGTAATTTACCAACATACGACTCTTTTGGAAAGACAAATCATCGGTATACGGTCTTTTTGCCATTTTCCTTTTATCACCCGACGAAGACCAACCAGCTCAAAAAAGGTCCCTTTTTATGCCTTCGCAGCTTCCTCACCGAGAAACCAAAGGTTTGTCGGTGAGAAACAGAAGGTTCATCGGTGAGAAACCAAAGCTATATCGGTAAGAAATGGAGGCTTTACTTACCCCCCAAAGTGCATATTCCTCGCTAAAACATACAAAATAAGCCGGAGTTTCTGCATATTCTTGCATTTGTTTATGCAATTTCTCTTCTGGTTTAATCATGTTGAAGTATTCTTTTTCGATGGAAATCTTAAAAACAGAACATGATCCTCTTTCCAGCTCATCCTTTCCCGAACTTCCCAAATTCACCATTTGAAACTCCGGTAACTGAAAAAAAGATGATTTTTTTGATAAAAATAAAAAGAAAGCTATCTTTGTCTTCAATACATGTATACTTCAATGCACATACATAAGTTAAATGAAAAATAGCAAGTCATGAAAACGAATATAAATATCCTATTTACTTTGTGTATTCTCCTTCTTTGTGCCTGTAAAAGTGGAAACGCTTCCAATCAATGTGAAAACGAAGCTCCCCGGGATACTATTACAACCTTCATCCTGCCTGCCATCCCCACAATGATGACAGCTCCCGAACAACGAGCAGATTTTCTAGTGAAACACTATTGGGATCATGTCAACTTCGCCGACACCAATTACATCCACCACCCCGAAATAACCGAGCAAGCCTGGGCAGACTATTGCGACATACTGAATCATGTACCTTTGGAAACCGCACAAGAAGCCATGCGGAAAACAATCGAGCGAACGAACGCAGACAAAAAGGTATTCACCTACATCACCGATCTGGCTGATAAATATCTCTACGACCCCAACTCCCCCATGCGTAACGAAGAATTCTACATCCCCGTATTAGATGCTATGTTAACTTCCCCCCTGCTAGAGGAAATAGAAAAAGTACGTCCCAAAGCCCGCCGGGAATTGGCCCAGAAAAACCGCATCGGCACCAAAGCCCTGAACTTCAACTACACGCTGGCCTCCGGCGCGCAAGGTTCCCTCTACCAACAACAAACGGATTACATCCTGCTATTCATCAACAACCCAGGTTGCCATGCCTGCACAGAAACGATAGACGCTCTGAAAAACGCCCCTATCATCAACCAACTTCTGGAACAAAAGAAACTAACAGTCCTCTCCGTCTATCCTGACGAAGAACTGGACGAATGGCGAAAACACCTGAATGAATTCCCCAAAGAATGGATCAACGGATACGACAAGAAACTCGCCATCAAAGAACAACAACTATACGACTTGAAAGCAATCCCCACCCTCTACCTTCTCAACAAGGAAAAAACTGTGCTCTTAAAAGACGCCACCGCACAAGCTGTTGAAGAATACCTGCTAATGAAAAGCAATAAATAAACATACACAAGAAATCCCTGTTGACATACAGCATATAAGCCAACATAGGCCGCTTGATTAACATAGAAAAGATAGTGACGGTATATGCTCAAGATACTAACGGTATCCTTGCCATATACCGTCACTATTTACGCCGGATAGCGTCACCATTTCCCCAAAGAATCTCCCCCACCAACAACCAACCTACCTCCCCCCACCTCACACCCACCCCACACGCCTCCCCGGCCTCGTTTTTTCAGCGTCAAGCGCAGGTGTTTTCTTCGGCGTCAAAAAGGGCAGACTGTTTGAGCGTAGCGAGTTTCTGCCCTTTAGCCGGAGGAAGCACCGGAGTAGCTGAAAAAACGCAGCCTTGATCCTTTCTTTTTGGTTCTTTCTCTTTCGTATCAAGACGAAAGAAAAAGAACATCCCTTTGGAAAAAACAAATAAACTCCCTATCTTTGTCGCGCATTGGTTTGCGACTCCCATGCGGGGGAAGCAATTAAAAGGGAATCAGGTGCAAGTCCTGAACAGTCCCGCTGCTGTAAGTTCCATACAAGTTACAAGCAATTCACTCATTGCCACTGGAGACCAATCCGGGAAGGCGTTTGTAACAGGAATAAGTCAGAAGACCTACCATGCAAATAAGTTTCACTGCTTTCGAGGAAAAAGCGTTGAGTCTAATGAACCGGACAAGTCGTCTATCATTTCATTCATCACTCTGATTCAGAGAAAGTGTGTTAAAACGAATAAACTCTGCCAAGTTTATTTATGCGTGTCCGGTCGAAGGGATTTCGCCCGGACACTTATAAACAACAACAGACTGAAAAAGGAATAAATGAAAAAAAGAACATTTAATAAAGTGATCTTTGCAGTATTCAGCTGCCAATTCTTATCCATACCACTTTTTGCACAACAGCAAAAGGTAGATACGACACATACATATTCTATTCCCGAAATAACAGTATCAGACCTCTATCAAACCCGCGAAATACGCTCAACCGCTCCCCTGCAAGTATTCTCCAAAGACGCCCTGAAAAACCTGCACGCCCTGCAAGTCTCCGACGCGGTGAAACACTTTGCCGGAGTGACTGTAAAAGATTACGGAGGCATCGGCGGACTGAAAACAGTATCCATACGAAGCCTGGGAGCCCAACATACCGCTGTCGGCTATGACGGAATTACCCTGACCGATTGCCAAACAGGCCAAATTGATATAGGTCGCTTCTCGCTCGATAATGTTGACAGACTTTCTCTAAACAACGGACAAAGCGATAATATCTTCCAACCTGCCCGCTTCTTTGCAGCAGCAGGCATACTGAATATCCAGACACTTACCCCACTATTCACGAAGGACAAAAAGACCAACGTAGCAGGAGCTTTCAAAACAGGTTCTTGGGGATTAGTCAATCCCTCCCTCCTGCTGGAACAACAATTCAATAAAACATGGAGCATGTCAGTCAGTGGCGAATGGATGTCCTCTGACGGACATTATCCATATACCCTGCGCTATGGAAGTGCAGAAGGAGATCTGTCCTCACGTGAGAAACGGAAAAATACAGACGTACAGACGTTCCGTGCTGAAGCCGGACTCTACGGCAACTTCTCCGATAAAGAACAATGGCGGTTGAAAGCCTACTACTTCCAGTCCTCCCGGGGACTACCCAAAGCTACAACCTTCTATAACGACCATTCCACACAACACTTGTGGGATAAAAACACTTTCATACAAAGTCAATACAAGAAAGAATTCAGTCAGCAATGGGTGTTCCAAACCTCTGCCAAGTGGAATTGGAGCTATCAACGTTATCTGGACCCCGATACCAAGAACTCTTTAAAGAAAACGGAAAACAGCTATTATCAGCAGGAATATTACCTTTCCGCTTCTGTACTATACAGACTGTTGAGCAACCTCTCATTCTCTCTTTCCACCGACGGAAGCATCAACACCATGAACGCCGATCTAAACAACTTTGTACATCCCACGCGCTATTCATGGCTAACGGCATTCGCCGGCAAATACGTGAATGACTGGTTAACAATCTCCGCATCCGCATTGGCAACCGTTATCAATGAAGATGTAAAGAAAGGCGGCAGTGCCGGCAATCACCGTAAACTAACCCCTTACGTAAGTGCCGCATTCAAACCTTTTCATCATGAAGAATTCCGTGTACGCTTCTTCTATAAAGATATTTTCCGCCTGGCAAGTTTCAACGACTTATATTACGAAGAAGTAGGCAATACCCAACTAAAACCGGAAAAAGCCAAACAATACAACATCGGACTGACATACAGCAAGAATGTATGCCCATTCCTACCCTATTTGTCAGCAACCGTCGATGCTTATTATAATAAGGTTACAGATAAAATCATCGCTTATCCTACCAAGAACCTTGCCGTATGGAGCATGAAAAACCTGGGTGAAGTTGACATCAAAGGCATTGATGCTACAGGAAGTCTCTCCCTCCAACCCTGGGAAAAAATCCGCATCAACCTCTCGGGTAACTACACATACCAACGAGCATTAGACGTTACCCCACCCGATCCAAGCACGTATGAATCGACATACAAACATCAAATAGCTTACACTCCCCGCGTCTCCGCTTCGGGACAGGCAGGCGTCGAAACACCGTGGATCAATCTGTCTTATTCATTCCTTTTTTCCGGAAAACGCTATGCATTAGGACAAAACATTGCCGAAAACAGATTGGATAGCTATAGCGACCACAGCATTTCTGCAAGCCGTGATTTTCAGATCAGAAAAATCACGACCTCTCTCAGCGTGGAAGTATTGAACCTGATGGACAAGAATTACGAGATTGTGAAATACTTCCCAATGCCCGGACGATCCGTAAGGGCTACAATAAAAATAAGATATTAACTATTATAAAGGTAAGATATTGACGTGAAAAGGAAACTAATATATATATTCTCGTGCTGGCTGTCATTCATAATCTTATTTGTGGCATGTGATGATATGGAGGACAAGCCCTTCACATCAGGCATTATAGGCGATCCGACAGAAACGGGTACCGCCGAATTATATGTATTATGCGAAGGACTGTTCAATCAGAACAATAGCTCGCTGGCACGTTTTTCTTTCGGCAACCAGCAAATGGTTCGTGACTATTTCAAAGCAGTCAACCGCCGGGGATTAGGAGATACAGCCAACGATATGGCTATTTATGGAAGCAAGATATATGTGATAGTCAATATCTCCAGTACGATAGAAGTGATAGACTTTCGTACGGGAAGCTCATTGAAACAGATTCAGATGTTGGCAGAAAACGGAAGTTCCCGGCAGCCACGCTACATCGCTTTTCACAAAGAAAAGGCATACGTATGTTCATACGATGGAACCGTTGCACGTATAGACACCACCTCCCTATCCATAGAAGCTATCACATCAGTGGGACGCAACCCCGACGGTATTTGTGTACAAAACGAAAAGTTATATATTTCCAATTCCGGCGGGTTGGACTATTCATCAGGACTGGGTGTAGACAACACGGTATCTGTTGTCGATATTGCCACATTTAAAGAAAGTAGCAAACTAACAGTAGGCCCGAATCCCGGTAAAATAGCAGCAGGTCCGGACGAAACCGTTTATGTAGCCACCCGTGGCGAAGATGTAGAAGCCGGCGATTATAACTTCGTCAAGATAGATTGCCGGACAAACAAGGTTACTCAATCTAACGAGAAAGTGCAAAACTTCGCCATCGACGGAGACATAGCCTACCTATACAATTACAACTATACCACACAGACTTCTTCTATCAAGATGTTCAATCTGAAAACAGAAGAAACAATCCGTGAGAATTTCATAACCGATGGAACTGTAATAAAGACACCTTACGGTATCAACATCAACCCTTACAGCAACAATGTATATATCACCGAAGCCCGTGATTACACCACTTACGGTGACCTACTTTGTTTCAACCAACAAGGACAACTCCTGTTCCGTCTGAACAACATCGGACTTAACCCGAATACAATCGCATTCAGTGACAAAGCCTCACAAAGCGATATTGATGACAACGATGATGAGAAAGAAAACCCTCTGGCTTTCGCCAATAAAGTATGGGAATATCGCCCAGCTCCCGGACAGTTTATCAACACTACCACTTCAGCATATAAGGAGGGCTTTACTTATGATGATATACTAGAAGAAGCAACCCGCAGAATCCAGCAAAAATCACTCCTTACATTGGGAGGATTCGGCGGTTACATTGTTTTAGGGTTCCCACAATCCATTCCGAATGTAACAGGAGAATATGACTTCAAGATAAAAGGCAATGCTTACTATAACTCCAAAACCGGAACAGGAGCATTGGGCGGAAGTGCCGAACCGGGGATCGTATTTGTATCCAAAGATGTAAATGGTAATGGAAAGCCTGATGATGAGTGGTATGAATTGAAAGGAAGCGAATACGGGAAAGACACAGAAACACGCGGATATGAAATAACCTATCACCGTCCGAATCCTGCCAACCTAAAAGTTTTTTGGAAAGACAATCAAGGCAACGAAGGATATATCTTCCGTAACAGCTTCCATAACCAGGAATCATATTATCCACTTTGGATAGAAAGTGATGAAATCACATTTCAGGGAACACGTCTAAAAGATAATGCCGTTTTGGAGAATGGATTATGGGTAGGATATTGCTATCCGTGGGGATATGCAGACAACCATCCTAACAGCAAGGAAGGAAGTAATTTCAAGATAGATTGGGCTGTGGATAGCAATGGCAGTCCGGCAGACTTGGATCAAATCGACTTCGTGAAGATTATGACCGCAGTCAATCAGGATGCAGGACAAATGGGTGAAATATCAACCGAAGTCACAACGATCGAGAACTTACATTTCAAGAAATAATCAATAATTAATTAATAACTAAAATCAGAAAAGAACATGAAGAAATTATCTTTATTATTACTGTTATCAGTATTTGTATTTTGTGGCTGTAGCGATGATGACGATACAAAAACATACGTGCTTAGCCTGCCCAATTACGAAACTCATACACTTGATATGGGCGATCAAGAAAATCCGGATGATTCATGGTCTGTTAGTAGCGACTGGGGGACAACTAACTACAAATATAATCTATTAACAGACGCTAGTGGAATCTTTGAATTTGACTGTGTATCTTCAACATACGGTTTCTATTCAGATAGTTTTGCATTTACAAATTGTACAGAAAAAGATTGCCCAGACTTCGCAACTTATGATTATCGCGCTATCACTAAAAAAGGAGTAATCAATAATACATACGTTATCGTGGGAGCTGCCGGATATAAAATTGGAGAAAATTCTGATAAAGAAGCCGCAATCCGTTTCAGAGACCACGACAACTCGAACAAATTGGAATCCTATAGAGTAAAAGGACTATATTTAACAAACTGTGTCTATGCTTACAATAGTATGAAGGAAGGTAGTTCTATATTCGAAGGAAAAGATAAATTTGGAAATACAGATTCTTTCAAAATCATCATCTATAATATGGATAAAACTCAAAGTGTAGAGTGCACTTTAGGTGAAGGAACCCAATTTGTAACTACATGGAAATGGGTAGACCTAACTTCATTAGGCGAAACTGAGGGATTGAAATTCAATATCAAGACTACCAAAGAAAACCAGTGGGGTGCAATGACCCCAACCTATTTCTGTCTTGACGGTATTACTATCGAAGACTAAATAACCAACTGTTTGCTTGATCGGGATTGACATCAATCGACCGCATAATTTTAAAGAGCCGGATATTTTTTTAAGAAATCCGGCTCTCTTTCTATCTACCCACTACATTTTGGTATATTACCAGCCCATAGAGAAGTAATTCCAATAACTTTCACTAACAAAAAGACACTATATATTTGCTAATCACACAAATTTTAGCTACATTCGTCGTTCAAAACTATTAAATCTACGACAATGGAATTACCTTTTGCTGAATCATGGAAAATAAAGATGGTAGAACCCATCCGGAAAAGCACACGTGAAGAACGCGAGCAATGGATTAAAGAAGCACATTATAATGTCTTTCAACTCAAGTCAGAACAAGTTTATATCGATCTCATCACCGATTCCGGAACCGGAGCGATGAGCGACCGTCAATGGGCGGGAATGATGCTAGGCGATGAAAGCTACGCCGGAGCAACCTCCTTCTTTAAGTTGAAAGAGATGATTACGAAACTGACAGGATTCGAATATATCATACCTACCCATCAAGGACGTGCCGCAGAAAACGTGCTTTTCTCTTATCTCGTGCATGAAGGAGACATTGTACCTGGCAACTCACACTTTGATACCACCAAAGGGCACATCGAAGGACGTCATGCCATCGCATTAGACTGTACCATCGACGCTGCCAAACAAACTCAACTGGAAATCCCGTTCAAAGGAAATGTAGACCCTGATAAATTGCAGAAAGCCCTGACAGAATATGCAGAACGAATTCCTTTTATCATCGTAACCATCACCAACAATACAGCCGGAGGACAACCTGTGTCCATGCAAAACCTGCATGAAGTACGTGCCATCGCTGACAAATACGGCAAACCTGTACTTTTCGACTCTGCACGCTTTGCCGAAAACGCCTATTTCATCAAGATGCGCGAAGAAGGTTATCAAGACAAAACCATCAAAGAAATCACACGGGAAATGTTCTCTCTAGCCGATGGTATGACAATGAGTGCCAAGAAAGATGGAATCGTCAATATGGGTGGATTTATTGCCACACGACGTGCAGACTGGTACGAAGGCGCAAAAGGTTTCTGCGTACAATACGAAGGCTATCTCACCTATGGAGGAATGAACGGACGAGATATGAACGCCCTTGCCATCGGCCTGGATGAAAACACCGAATTCGACAATCTCGAAACACGTATCAAACAAGTGGAATACCTGGCAAAGAAACTGGATGAATACGGAATTCCTTACCAACGACCGGCCGGAGGCCACGCCATCTTCATTGATGCGCCTAAAGTACTGTCACACGTTCCCAAAGAAGAATTCCCGGCACAGACGCTGACCATAGAACTTTATCTGGAAGCCGGCATCCGTGGATGCGAGATCGGTTATATCCTTGCCGACCGCGATCCGGTGACCCATGAAAATCGTTTTAACGGTCTTGATTTACTCCGCCTCGCCATTCCCCGCAGAGTATATACAGACAATCATATGAACGTAATAGCTGCCGCTCTCAAAAACGTATATGAACGCAGAGAAAGCATAACCCATGGAGTGCGCATCGCTTGGGAAGCACCTTTAATGAGACATTTCACAGTTCAATTAGAAAGATTATAAACTTAGAAAAGTAATAATAAACATCAGTTGAGGAAGTGATTGTTCCGATCAACCAGTGAGCTAAATAAAATTATTATTGCACTAAATAAATTATCTCATTAAAAACAGAAAGGAATCGGAACAGTCGGTATGAACAGGCAATACTTTCTCCATTAACAAGAATAATTGTTCGCATAAAACAAAAGTGTTCCAAACGTGTTTATGTTATAATCGAACTTAATACGCTAAATTATGGCAGAAGATTATAAATTAATAGACAACGAAGATAAACATCGGTATGAATTTCAGATCGATGGTAAAATAGCCGAAATAGACTATATCAAATCAAACAATGGAGAAATATACCTTGTACATACGGAAGTACCCGCCTCATTAGGCGGCAAGGGAGTAGGCTCACAACTTGCAGAAAAAGTACTGACAGACATTGAACGACAAGGTTTACGCCTGGTACCGCTTTGCCCGTTTGTAGCCGGATATATTCACAAATATCCGGAATGGAAGCGAATTGTAATGCGTGGTATTCATATTAAATAAATACGGATATGGGAAAGAAAATAGAATACACCAATGGTGAACTAACCATTGTATGGCAGCCGGAATTATGCCAGCACGCCGGAATATGTGTAAAGATGTTACCCAATGTTTATCATCCTAAAGAAAGACCCTGGGTGCAAATAGAAAATGCGACAACGGAAGAATTAATTGCACAAATCAGTAAATGTCCGTCAGGAGCATTGAGCTACCGACTTAACAAAAAAGAGAAGTAAACCAACAGTAATAGAGGTCGTCCGAAAACCGTGGGTTCATAAAATAATGAGGACGTCCTAAAGTGAAGTGACATTCAACTCAATGTCCACGTCAATACAAAATCCGGACAGATACGATAACCGACAGAGTAAAGTACCTGCCGCTCCGTCGCCAACTCCTGAACCTGAAATGTTCCCTCCTCTTGAGGAATAAAATGCGTCAATCGGAGTTTACGAAGATCAGCGTCCGCGTTTTCCATCCGTTTAAAAACGGCTTCCTTTGCCGACCAATGCAATAACAGTCCCCAGGTCACGTCTCCCTGATAAGGTTCCGCTTGCTCATCAGAACGGATATACCGATCGGCTACCTTATGAACCCGTTGAGCATATTGCTCAATATCAATGCCCGCCGGAGTCAAAGAAGCAAGCATTACCGCCACATAACCTTTCGTATGAGAAATACTGATAAAAAAAGAATGGTCCGTCAGATAAGGTTTTCCTTCGGGAGAATAACCGATTTCCTTATCCTCCTGCAACATAGAATACAACAAAACACGAACGGACACCCATTCCATCTTACGGCGTTCGGAGACAAAGCGATTCAATTCCTGTTCACAGAAAACTCTGCGCGCATCCGGCAAGAGAGCCAACAGAACCTCCAAAGACTCCTCCATCTTCCAGACAGCCCACTGTATATCATCCGTCTTATATTGCAGAAATAACGCCATCTTACATTTGCTTGATTATGCTCTCAAAACTATTATTCCAAGATTATTCTTTCTCTTCCGAGCCTTCCATATCCTTCGGCAGAATTGTAAATTTCACTTTCAAGATACGACGACTGTCCATTTCGAGCACTTCAAACTCATAATGGTGATAAGTCACTTTCTCATGCAATGCCGGGAATTCTCCTTTAATTTCGAGCAACATACCCGCCAATGTATCCGCATCTCCTACCACCTTTTCAAACTCGTCTTCGTCTACTTTCGCAATCTTATAGAAATCCGTCAACTGCGTCTTCGCTTCAAATATCCAGGTATGGTCATTCAAGACAACGTATGTACGTTCTTCATCATCATATTCATCGTGAATCTCCCCCACAATCTCTTCGATAATATCCTCCATTGTCACCAGTCCGGAAGTTCCTCCAAACTCATCCACAACAATGGCAATATGAATCTTGTTCGCCTGGAAATCGCGCAACAGATCATCAATCATCTTTGTTTCCGGCACAAAATAAGCCGGACGGATCAATGACTGCCAACGGAAATTATCCCCCTTGCTGACATGAGGCAACAGGTCTTTAATATACAATACCCCCTTGATATTATCCCGCGAACCGGAATAGATAGGAATACGCGAATAAGCATTTTCAATGATACATTGCATCACCTCCTTGAAAGAGGTACGGATATCCAGATCAACCATATCCAGACGTGATGTCATCACCTCCTTCACAGTTTCACCGCCGAAACGGATAATACCCTCCAAGATATTATTCTCTTCAGAAAGCTCCGCTTTATCTGTCAGCTCCAATGCGTGCGACAGTTCATCGACAGAAATATTGTGGCTCTTCTTTACAAAATGCTTATTTAAAAAAATAGTTGAATGTACAAGCACAGTAGCTATCGGACGAAACAGCTTTTCCAGGAAGTAAATCCCCGGTGCCGAGAAACGGCAAAAAGCCAATGTCTTCTGTGCCGAATAGATTTTCGGCATGATTTCACCGAACAATAATAACAGAAAAGTCAGGATGACGGTCAGTATCAGGAACTCTGCCAACGGAGAATGAAAAACAAATACATTCATAAAGAAGAAGTTGCAGAGCATGATAATGGTCACATTCACAAAGTTGTTTGTAATCAATATCGTTGCCAGGAGGCGTTCTGAATCCCCTAACAGGGCACTTATTTTTTCATCGGAAGGATGATTATGTTCATCAATATCATTCCGGTCGGAAGGAGTAAGTGAGAAAAATGCTATTTCGGAAGCCGAAGCAAAGCCGGAAGCAAGCAGGAGTATACCTGCCAGTACTATGGCAATAATAGCAGAGATAGAAGGAGTGTTTACGGTAATACCGTTGAAAATGTCAGCCAATTGGCTTAAATAACCATCTGAGTCCAAAGAGTCTATATTTTAATTAAACAAAAGATAATGTGCCAAGAAGCTCGCGAAAACCGATTGGCACACTATCACATTATCCTAGAACGGCAAATCATCTGCCGGATTATCTTGTATAGGCTGTGCCTGCTGCGCCTGTTGCGGCTGACCGGCAACCGGTTGCTGCTGTTGCCCCATAGCCGGTTGTCCGGAAGCAGAAGCTCCCGCACCCGGATTGGCTCCTTTCGAAGACAGCATTTCCATATAGTCCACATAAATTTCGGTGATATAACGCATAGCACCAGACTGGTCACTGTAAGAACGGGTTCTTATCTTTCCTTCCAGATACAACCTTTCTCCTTTGCGTACATACTTATCCACAATTTCCGCCCAACGGTTGGATGCAACGATATTGTGCCATTCTGTTCTGTCGGGAATCTGGGTTCCATTAGCCAAAGTATATCCACGTTCCGTCGTAGCCAACGAAAATGTTGCCACAGCCGAACCTGCATCGAAATATTTCACCCGCGGATCTTGTCCTACGTATCCTAACAATATCACTTTATTTACTGACATACCTGTATCACGTTTATGATTCTTAAATCAAATCTGTCGCCAAAATTAAACAGAATAACAATAGGATGCAAGAATTTTAAGTATTAAGTATAAAATCAAGTATTAAGTTTACAAGTATTAGGCTGCGTCATGAACTGCATGGTTAATACTTAAAACCTAATACTCAATGCTTATCCATTGCTTGTAACAGGGTTTGCACCAATTTTGACACAGCGTATTGTTCCAGTTCTTCGACTTTTATTTTTTGGAAGCTACTGAAAGAAGTCAAATTTTCAGATAATGTTACTTCATATAGATTAGCATAAATAACCCGGTGAGACAACACATGCTTTACTTCTCTGCAAACCGTACGTACCACCGGTACTTCCCCCGGTGCAAAGAGTGCACGGAATTCCGGTAAAGTCAAAAAATCTTCTTCCGAAAGAGGCACCGGAGTTTCGATCAATGGCAGTTCGAACAGATTTTTCCAAATATCATTGCCCGTCCGTTTATTTATAAAGGTATACGCGCCCGCACGTACATAAATATAATTAAGGTAACGGTTCGTTGTCTTTGTTTTATGTTGCTTCACCGGAAGTTTTGTTACCCAGCCTTTCGAAAGTGCCGAGCAACTGCCCGCCAACGGACAGAACAAACAATCAGGCGACTGCGGAGTGCACTGAACCGCTCCGAAATCCATTATTCCCTGATTATAAACAGCCGGATGCTTCTTATCCAGCATCTCATCCGCCAATGCTGCAAAGATTTTTTTTCCTTCCGTCGAATCAATCGGAGTATCGATGCCAAAATAACGCGAAAGCACCCGGTACACATTACCGTCCACCACTGCATAAGGCATGCCATAAGCAAACGAACAGATCGCTGCCGCCGTATACTCCCCCACTCCTTTCAGAGCCAGCACCTCCGGATACGTTTTCGGGAAAACCCCATTCATGCTTTTGGCGGCGGCATGAAGATTGCGGGCACGTGAATAATATCCCAATCCCTGCCAGTATTTCATCACTTCATCTTCCTCCGCAGCCGCCAAAGTCCGCACATCGGGAAAACGTTTGATAAAACGAAGAAAATAATCATACCCCTGCGCCACCCGCGTCTGTTGAAGAATAATCTCCGAAATCCAGATCAGATACGGATCGGCAGATTCCCTCCAGGGCAGTTCACGTTTGTTCTCTTTATACCACTCTACAATTGTTTTAGTAAACTCGTTCATATCCTCGTTCCTAGTGTATTATCTAACATTTATCTTGCCTATCCTAGCCAAAAGGCACACAAAAGTAACTCTTTTGGTTCTAAGAAAACTCTATGCCACTATTTTTTTAGAAAAATGTGCAGAATATATTTTTTTAGGAGCTTAAAAAGCTATATATTTGCAGTCCAAAAAATTAGCAATAACATAGTAATAATATTTTTTTTAAGGAAAAATGACTAAAGCAGATATTGTAAACGAGATTACAAAGAAAACTGGGATTGATAAGCAGACAGTTCTTACAACAGTCGAGGCATTTATGGATGCAGTAAAGGATTCATTGTCTAACGATGAGAACGTATACTTGCGTGGATTTGGTAGTTTCGTAGTAAAGAAAAGAGCGCAAAAGACTGCTCGTAACATTTCTAAAAATACTACGATCATTATTCCGGAGCACAATATTCCGGCTTTCAAACCGGCTAAGACATTTACAATTTCAGTAAAGAAATAATAAACAAGAGTATTAACCCATAAAATGTGAAGCTATGCCAAGCGGAAAAAAGAAAAAAAGACATAAAATGTCTACGCACAAGCGTAAAAAAAGACTAAGAAAGAACAGACATAAAAGCAAAAAATAATTTTTAAGTCTGGATCACACAGAAATAAAGAACAAACTTGCGAAGCTAATGTCTTTCAAGTTTGTTCTTTGTTTAAGTAGCTAACCCAAAATGAACAATTTGTAAAAAATGTTGTTCATATAAATGAGATTCAATCAATAATAAGGAAACAAAACAGTGACAAGTGAACTAGTAGTTGACGTACAGCCCAAAGAGGTATCCATCGCCCTTCTCGAAGATAAGAGTCTGGTGGAACTTCAGAGCGAAGGAAGAAATATTTCTTTCTCTGTGGGCAATATGTATTTGGGACGTATCAAGAAATTGATGCCCGGACTGAATGCATGCTTTGTAGACGTCGGTTACGAGAAAGATGCTTTCCTTCATTATTTGGACTTGGGTCCTCAATTTAACTCACTCGAAAAGTTTGTAAAGCAGACTTTAAGCGACAAAAAGAAGCTGACCTCCATCAGCAAAGCAACCCTGCTTCCCGATCTTGACAAGGATGGAACCGTATCCAACACCCTCAAGGTAGGACAAGAAGTAGTGGTGCAAATCGTTAAGGAACCGATCTCCACTAAGGGACCGCGACTGACGTCGGAAATTTCGTTTGCCGGACGCTATCTCGTACTGATCCCTTTTAATGACAAGGTTTCTGTTTCACAAAAAATTAAATCGAGCGAAGAACGCGCCCGCCTGAAACAATTGCTGATGAGCATCAAGCCGAAAAACTTCGGTGTCATCGTCCGCACAGTAGCTGAGGGCAAACGCGTAGCCGAACTCGACGGAGAGCTTAGAGTCCTGGTTAAGCATTGGGAAGATGCGATGGTAAAAGTGCAGAAAGCCACCAAGTTTCCGACGTTGATTTATGAAGAGACCAGCCGCGCCGTAGGTTTGTTGCGCGACCTCTTCAACCCTTCTTTTGAGAATATCCACGTCAACGATGAGGCTGTGTACAATGAAATTAAAGACTATGTATCACTGATTGCGCCCGACCGGGCTAATATCGTGAAACTGTACAAAGGTCAACTTCCCATTTACGACAATTTCGGTATCACCAAGCAGATTAAATCATCGTTTGGTAAAACTATCTCTTACAAGAGTGGTGCCTATCTGATTATTGAGCACACTGAGGCGCTTCACGTAGTAGACGTGAACAGCGGTAACCGCACCAAGAATGCCAACGGGCAGGAAGGTAACGCACTCGAAGTAAATCTGGGAGCCGCCGACGAGCTGGCCCGCCAACTGAGATTAAGAGATATGGGTGGTATCATTGTCGTGGACTTCATCGACATGAATGAAGCCGAAAACCGTCAGAAGCTTTATGAACGAATGTGTGCCAATATGCAGAAAGACAGGGCACGGCATAATATTCTGCCGCTCAGCAAATTCGGGCTGATGCAGATTACACGCCAACGTGTACGTCCGGCAATGGACGTCAACACGACCGAAACCTGCCCTACTTGCTTCGGCAAAGGCACTATCAAGTCGTCCATTCTCTTTACGGACACTTTGGAGAGTAAAATTGATTACCTGGTCAATAAACTGAAGGTTAAGAAATTCTCGTTACACGTCCATCCGTATGTGGCCGCTTACATCAACCAGGGGCTCGTTTCCCTGAAACGGAAGTGGCAGATGAAATACGGATTCGGTATCAAGATTATTCCAAGTCAGAAACTCGCATTCCTGCAATATGTGTTCTATGATACACATGGAGAGGAAATCGATATGAAGGAAGAAATCGAAATCAAATAGACAGAAAAGGCGGCCCGTTCAAAACGAGCCGCCTTTTCTGTCTATTTTTCTTCAACTATCCATTTTTCAATATTGCGGGTCTCCGCACTGAAGTTCACTCCTATCTTAAAGAGCTTCCGTTCATCCATCTCGAAAGGAAGAGCGTAATGCTTATCGTTAATCTGCCGCAATGCTTCTTCTGCCGTGCCGTTCAGCTTAAATTCCATGATATAGATGAATTTGTCTGTCTGCAAGACAAGATCGATGCGTCCTTCACTCGTATGATATTCCACTTTGGCATAGAAGCCGACCAGTTTAAAAACGATGAAAAGCACGTTCTCGTAATGCAATTCCTGGTCGCGAATCACTTCGTAGGTGGTATCTGCAAAGAAACTTTGCAAACGGCGGAAGAAAGAGTTGTAATCGCCAGACTCCACTTCACGAACAAACTTCTGAATCTCAAACGGAGACTCTACTTTATTTACATTCGCATAATAAGGAAGCAGGAAACGGATAAATCCTTCTTCCACTTCACGATTGGGGAAGCCTAAACGATATATACCGAAACGTTCATCATATCCTTTAATGGTGAGGTAACCACTCTGATAAATCACCGGAATAGGGTTAGTCGATTCGGAGTCTATACTATTCAAGACTTGGGCATCGGTTTCTTCATGTGCCATCCGTTCCAGGTCATAATGATGTTTTTGCAGCAATTTCACCAGATAGGTAGGCGTACCCGTTTCAAACCAATAGCTGCCAAATTCTCTATACTTAAAAGCATTGAGCAAACTGAACGGATTGTACATGCCGATTGAGTTGTGCGTAAAGTGATAGCCGTCATAACATTCTTTCAATTCCGCACAGAGTTTATCATACGTCACCCCCCGAATATCAGCAAATTCATGAAGCTCGGCATCTAATGTATCATGAAGTTCCTGATCGCTGACACCACAGATCTCAACATAATCTTTCCGCATTGAAATATCATCCAAGTTGTTCAAGTCACTAAACACACTGACTTTACCAAACTTCGTCACTCCGGTCAGAAACGCAAACTTGATGCAACCGTCCATTGTTTTAAGCGCTCCATAAAAAGGCTTTAATGTATTCCGAAATTGCTTCTGCAATTCCTCATTACCGATGGCTTGCAACATGGGTTTATCATATTCATCGACAAGAATAACCACACGTTGCCCTGCCAACTTACAGGCGCGCTCTATAATACCAGCAAAACGCAAAGAAAGCGAACGTTCGGACGGCTCGGCACCATATAGTTTTTCCCATGCTGTCAACGATTTATCAAGTATATTATCCAGACTTTCAAGCGTATCATATTTCTCGATATTAAGGTCCAGATGCAATATAGGATATTTGATCCAGTCCTTCTCCAACTTTTCTACAGCCAGCCCTTCAAACAGTTCTTTCTTTCCCTGAAAGTAGGCCTCTAAGGTAGAGACGAGCAGACTCTTTCCAAAACGGCGCGGACGGCTCAAGAAGTAATAACTTCCCGTCTTTACCATTTGATACATCAATGCTGTCTTATCAATATAGAAATAACCGTCATTACGAATTTTCTCGAAATTCTGAATACCGATCGGATAAATTTTATGGCTCATATTCTCTTCTTTTATTAATCAATGCCTTTCTTGCAAAGATATATATTTTTAATAGAACTCTTTGTCATGGCAGGTTAAAAGATTCTTTTCAATAATTCATTCTGCACATTTCCCCGGAAACTTAGGGACGATAAAATAAGGGGATGGTGACTGCACAAAATTACGAAAAGCCCGGACTTTCGCAAGCTCGGGCTTTCTGTATCTTGGGGACGTCTCCTTTACCTATAGGGAAATGGGCGACTAGCAATTGATTCTAGTACAACAAAAAAAGACGCTCCAAAAGTAAAGATAAAAGGGATGCCAGTGGGAAATGTGGGGAGGCATCCCTTTCTGCATTAGAACCACTCTTATTACGCACCCAGAAACTCACGAAAGGAACAAGGACGCAATGCCATATATCGCACCCTCCCCCACTGGAAATGAGACACGTACACCTATCGGATTTTCTAATAACGAACCAGCAGCAATCACATAAATATCAGGTAATTCTTCATAGAAATAGCGTAATAACGCTACTGCCTTCGCTGAAATGGGGCACGTTTTTTGCAACATACGATTTTAGCTTTTGCATAATGGATAATATATAGTCATAACATCTGTTTCCTTATAATGCCAGACGGTAAATTTCTTTACTATCCTTTTTCGTTAATCTGACATAGTTGCCAACCAACTCTCCTTTATTCCGGTGCAGGCTATCTGCAAGACGGTCGATATCCGGATTTTCAATGCCGAGTTCCTTGAAAGTGACAGGCAGACCGATGGAAGTAAAGAAGGCCTTCAGGCGGGAAATACCTTCAAGGGCCACCGTCTTTTTATCAGCTGAATCTGCCACTCCCCATACGCGGATTGCATATTGGGCTATCTTATCTACATTATGTTCTGTCATCCATGTCATCCAGGCAGGGAAGATGACGGAAAGTCCCGCACCATGAGTTACATTGTAAATTGCGCTGATTTCATGTTCAAGGAAGTGAGAAGCCCAGTCTTCTTCACAGCCTACGCCACAGGTTCCGTTATGGGCAATCGTTCCGCACCACATCAGATTGGCACGGGCTCCATAGTTTTCGGGGTCTTTCATGACGGTGGTTGCCTCTTTGATGATGGCAAGCAGGGTGCCTTCGCACAGGCGGTCGCCTATTTCTACTTCTTTTGTATTGGTGAAATAGCGTTCCATGATGTGCGCCATCATATCGGCAACGCCGCAAGCGGTTTGGAAAGGAGGAAGTGTGTAGGTCAGTTCAGGGTTCATCACGGCGAAAACGGGCCGTAATACACCGGGAGCACGGAGACTTAATTTCTGTAATCCGTCGACTTTAGTGATTACAGTGTTACCGGAACCTTCGCTTCCGGCTGCAGGGATTGTCAATACAACAGCCACTTTCAGTGCTTCCGCAACAATGGCTTTTCCGATGTAGAAGTCCCAAAAATCTCCGGCATAAGGAACTCCGGCTGCAATGGCTTTCGCTGTATCGATTACGGAACCACCGCCCACGGCAAGCATCATATCTACATTTTCTTTCCGGCAAAGGTCGATTCCTTCGTACACTTTCGTATCTACCGGATTAGGCTGTACACCGCCCAGCCGGCAATAGGGAATGCCCACTTCCTGCAATGCTTTCTCTACACGAGCCAACAAGCCGCTACGTATTACAGAACCGCCACCATAAACAATCATGACTTTACGTGCACCGTATTTCTGCACTAATGCTCCGGTCTGCGCTTCCGTATCCCGACCGAACACAAATTCGGTAGGGCTGTAAAAGATAAAATTATTCATTATATTTTTCTTTTGATTGTTTAAAATTTCCTACTTTCATAAGCGCAAGACCGATTACAATCCAGACCATCTCGCGTACCCGGGTAATCAAAGCGGCATAGACTCCATAAGCTCCGGAAAGGGAAAGACCGCCTACGGCGAGGGCAAAACCTCCTTCACGACCTCCCAATTGCATGGGTAGGAAGAACAGAAGATTGGCAAGCAAAGAAGAGAAAGCTGCAATCAGGCAGCAGTCGGCAAAGCTGACATTGGTGGTTAGTATGTTCAGTATCAGCCATATTTCAAGACAGCTGACTACGCGGGCGGTATATTCCAATAAGAGAGCACCATAAAAGGTTTGTTTCTTTTGTTGGTGAAGAAGAGCGATTTGTTTGTCTATATTTTCCAACTTCTCTTTATGCACGCTTGCAAAGCGGAGGACTTTCTTTTTCAGAAAAGGGACGCGACTACCCATACGGACAAAAGCCACAGCCATCCCATGCCGGTAGCCTTTTATAAAAAGAGTAGCAATCAGCAGACAAAAGACAGTAATGGCCCCCAGAATTACTCCCATCACCCACCCCACCGGATACAGACAAACGTAAAGTAACACTGAACTTAACCAAAAACAAAAGTGGGAAAAGATATGCATCATCACATAAAGAATCACGGAAGAAGTGGCGCGTTCTATTCCTATATAGGGCTTCAGTTCCATGATGCGGTATGGCTCGCCACCCATCAGTCCGACGGGAGTCACGTAATTAAGCGCAAAACCTGTTACCGTGAATTTGTAGAGCCGGGCAAATGAAAAACCGGTTTTACCACTACTGCGGATGATTATATACCACGATACTGTATTGATAAGGTAGACAAATAGCCACAGCAACAAAATCAAAGGCAAATATACCCCTGCACGCTTCAGATTCGCCCAAAGCTCCTGATAATCCATATCGAAAGTGAATATCATTATCAGGACGGCGATAATACCAAAGGCGAGGAATATATTCCGGTACTTGTTCTTCACTATTTTATACGACTTATATCTATTCTTATATAGGTATATATCTACTTTTATATGAGTATATGCTTACTTTATATACGCATAATATCTTTCGAAGAATCTTTTGAACGCCGGGATTCTCATCAATACATATTCGAATACCAGCCAGCCGATTAATGCGCAAGAGATACCAAGTAATACATCAATGATATAATGGTGGCATGAATAAATAGCTGTCCCCCAAATGCCGACCATAATAATGGAGAAAAGGGTAATCACATACCATCTGCATTTACCAATAATGGCATACACCAATGCAACTACCATATAGGCCGCGTGCAGTGAAGGCACTGCCGCAAATACATTGGCATTACGCCCGTAGATGGAATCGAAGATGGTCACTCCGAAGAATGCGTCAAAACGCCCCAATCCTGCAACATTGCCCGGTGTGTTCAATATCGGTTCGAAGCCATAGTTGATGGCATACCAGGGCGGAGCTGCCGGATGAATATAATAACCGGCAAAACCAATCAGATTGACGAACAAGAATACCAACGCAAAACGAAGGTAGGTTTTTCTTTCCTTCTTGAAATACAGACAAAGACCGAACAGGATAGGAACGGGAACCCAACAAAGGTAGAAGATTCCGGCAAAGACGTCCGCTATCGGCCAGTTGTGCGCAGCGAAATATTCGCAAGGAGTAACCAGAAGACCATTATCCAGTACTCCGAAAAGGGACTTTTCGAGATGATACAGTCCGGCCACGTCAATCGGGTTCACCTCGTAATTAGGGCAAATACGCATCCAGTCATACGAAATTCCAAAAATGGCGAAAGGCAGCAGGGCTACTGCCAGCTTACGAGTAGGCAATCCGGCAAAGAATAGGGCTAAATAGAGTACCGCCATTAACAGATGCTCAGAACGAAGCCCGATGAAGATACCTGTCAATAAAAGGAAAAGAGCCATAATGACTGCCACAGTCAGGGCTTCTCTCTTCGACGGCATTTGAATGTTCTTTATCATTATAACGTTTTGATTAGACGATTAATTTATTCTTTCATCGCTTTATAGCAATGTCTGACACGTGCAAAAGCCGTAATATTGGCAAACAGAGCAACAAAAGCCAGAGGGACAATCATAATCAGGATTGGTTCGAAAGCTGTGATATCTTTGAAAACGCCACAGAACAAAGCTCCGAGACTGGTCAGCACCACACGCTCCGGACGTTGCATGAATCCTACTTTACATTCGATCCCCAAGCCTTCGGCACGGGCACGTACGTAGCTTACCATCAGCGAGCCGATGAGTGCCACGAAAGCAATGAGTGCATAAAGGAAATAATCTTTCATTGACAAATAGTAACAGATGCCGAAGAAAGTCATCAATTCACTGTAACGGTCGAGTACCGAATCGTAAAGCGCACCGAACTTGGAACCCATATTGCCCAGGCGAGCCACACGTCCGTCCATCATATCGAACAATCCGGCAAACAGAATCACACCTCCTGCCCAGCCGATAATGGCCAAATCGTTTTGTCCGCCATAAATGCCGGCATACACAAACATACCTGCCGCTACTACATTCAGGATAAATCCGGTAGTGGTGATAAAGTTAGGAGTGATCCCTATTTTAATCATTCCGCGTATCAGGGGATTGATAATCTTATAAATCAGCTGTTGTAAATAATCTCTGTAATTCATCTGTTTAAATCTGTTTATATCTAAATCTTCTGTATTTTCAATCTGTATATATCTAATTCTTTCGTTTTTCCATCAGTCTTTTCAATCCGTTTTTTCAGTTTCTTTTTCCGAATAAACTTCTGATATCTATATTCCGGTAAACAAAAAAGCGCTGCATATTATAATTCCAAAACAGTGCAACGATGATTGCCACTACCACTTTAGGGATAATGAAAAAATCTCCGAAATACAGGCTAAGTGTGTCGCGTACCCAGGGAATCTTCGCTAATGATTCCGTCAGCGCATACGTTCCCCACGTATTGAGCCAAACGCTGCAAACCCATACAAGGATAAATTTTACGGCAACGTGCGTTTTCTTTCCTTTCGATTTAAAAGTCCATTTATAGTTGATAACGCAATTTACGATTCCTCCATAGATAGCTCCCGCCAAGGTGGCATATACATAGTAGACATCAAACAGCCTGACCAGAAGAATCGTAACGAGAAAGTCTGCAATAGTTGCCATTTGAGCAGAAAGCTGCGCCCTCAAGAACATGAAGATGCCACCTTTCTGGGAAATCATCCGTGCAACTTTTTTCAGCCAATCACCCATCTCGTTCCCACTAGCAAAATAAAACTATACACTCCCGCCAAAACATCGTCCATCATTACCCCTACTCCACCTTTCAGGCTTTCCATGCGGCGTATGCCCAACGGCTTGGCTATATCAAAGATACGGAACAGGGCAAAAGCCGCAATCACGTACCAAAACCATTTGTCATCATTGGGAACAGCCAACAACGGTATCCACACTCCCACCATCTCATCTACTACCACACGCGAAGGATCTTCTCCCCAATAAGTCTCCAACTTATCGGCAGCCCAAATGCCGGCGAATGTAAATACAATCACCAAAGCGGCAGTCAGCCATAATACCAAAGAGAAAGGAAGGAGAAAATAAAGTGCAATCCAAATGATAGAAGCAAGCAACGCCCCAGCCGTGCCGGGAGCAAAAGGAGAAAAACCGGAGCCAAAGCCCGTGCCTATAAAAACAGGTAGAAAGGGAGGACGCTTCATTTATTACTAATTACTAATTACAAACTACGAGTCGGTTGTGTCACGAGTCCCCAAAACAAATGGGGGATTTGTACAATAAAAAAGTAAAAGTTGAGGTTGAGCATCCACCAGGCTTTATAGGATGGTAAATCTCAATCTCAACTTAGTATTTGGGGTTACTGATTAAGCTAAGTAATCAGGTTCTTTTTCACCAATCATGTTACGCAATGTCTGTTTTACCATTCTCCATTGTGTAAACAAGTCGTGTTCGGGCTGATGTTCGAAATCGTGCATCGGGCTCTTGCAGAAGAATGACAACCAAGTCTGGATGCCACACATGCCTGCACGCATTGCCAAGTCGCTGAACAACACAAGGTCAAGAGCGATAGGAGCTGCAAGGATAGAGTCGCGGCAAAGGAAGTTCACCTTGATTTCCATCGGGTAGCCCATCCATCCGAAGATGTCGATGTTGTCCCATGCTTCTTTGTTGTCTTTGCGGGGAGGATAGTAGTTGATACGTACTTTATGATAAACATCTCCGTAGAGATCCGGATATTTTTCCGGTTCGAAGATAGTGTCGATTACAGACAGCTTGCTGACTTCTTTTGTCTTGAAGTTGTCCGGATCATCGAGCACTTCACCGTCACGGTTACCGAGGATATTGGTAGAGAACCAACCGTTCACACCCAGCATACGGGTTTTGAACATCGGAGCCAATACGGTTTTCATCAGTGTCTGACCACTCTTGAAGTCTTTACCGGAGATAGGTACATTCTTTTGTTTAGAGAATTCCCACATAGCAGGAGTATCTACACACAAGTTAGGAGCACCCATTACGAACGGAGCACCTTCTGCAATGGCAGCATACGCATAACACATACTCGGAGAAATCACGTCTGTGTTGTTTTCCTTCATTGCTTTCTCTAAAGCAGCGAGTGACATGTGTTCGTCAGACAGCGGAATGTAAATTTCAGTACTTGCAGCCCAAAGCACCACTACGCGTTCGCAGTTGTTAGCAGCCTTGAAGTCGCGGATATCCTGACGAAGTTGTTCCACCATTTCCCAGCGGGTAGCGGCCTTCTTTACGTGTGTACCGTTCAGACGTTTTGCCCAGTTGTGATCGAAAGCAGCCGGCATCGGTTTGATAGCTTCCAACTCTTCTTTCACTCCATTCAGGTCCTTTTCTTTCAAAACCTCGGCATACATAGCTGCCTCGTATGCGTTGTCCGGGAAAATATCCCATCCTCCGAAAACAATGTCTTCCAAATTCGTCAAGGGCACAACGTCCTTGATGAGTTTTTCTTCGTTGTTCTCCATACGCATTGTGGCTAACTGTGTAATAGATCCTATCGGTTTTGCCAGTCCCTTGCGAGAGGCTAGTGTACCTACAATCATTGTGGTAGCTACCGCGCCACCCACTCCAACTACCAGTACGCCAAGACGCCCGGTAGCGGGTTTAATTTCTTGTTTCATTTCTATTCTATTAAAATTAAACTAAAATTGATGCAAAAATAAGATTAATTAATTACTAATACGGTCTTTGTTTGTCATATAAACATTGCAATTAGCAGGATTTAACTTTTAAAAGGTCATGTGGAGACTTATCCTCAAGCCTGATCTGTCAATCCCGGGCGAATCACGATAAGTGAGCCTCCAGATATAGTCTAAACGCAATACCTTGAAAATGTTTTCGATACCGACACCCGCCTCCACGTAAGGCGTTTTCCCCATTGTTTGCGTGTTTTCTATCGGAAAAGCAAACAAACCGTCACTCAAAGCCGGATTGTTTTTATCGCTCAAATGTCCATATAATCCACGGCAGGAAACTATTTCCCTCCATTTTAGTTTTTTCAACAACGGCACTCGGTTGAACAGCCAGCCGTTGAGGAAATAAGTAACATCCCACGAGAAATACTCATCGTTCATAAACTCCATCGCATTCATCAACGAGTAGGATTCCGGTTGGATGGTATAAGAAAGGTTGGCGTTAGGCATGATAAGCAACGGAAAAGGAACTTTATCCCACACTTTACCAGCTTTCAATATAACGTCCGTATAGCCGAACGCGGAAAACCAGAAACGTTTCTGGACACCGGCTTCGGTATGATTGTAAGTGTAATCGCTACCCAACACTCCTTTTCCGGAAATGGTATGCGACAGGGTAAACACCGGCGCATCCAACGATACGGGAAAACGGTTCCATTGGGTCTGGAAGAATTTCTCGTTCGGAGCATAACGCAGTTTCAACTCTGCGGCACTGATAGAGAAATCTTTTACCGGAGTGTAGGCATCTCCTTCTTTCTTTAAAAAAGGAATCAAGTAGGAGGAGTCATCTTTCCGTGTGCGTGCTGTCAACTGGAAAGAAAAACCGGAATAGAACTCATTGGTATAGGTCATCTCCGCCTGCCGGAAATAGCCGATACGGTCGTCTTTCTCGCGTTTCAAAGCCAGAAACACGTTGTCTTTACTTGTATACAGGTAATTTTGTCCGTACTGGTTCACATCTGATTCGTAACGCAATTTCAGTGAATGGATAGGAAATTCGTTGGCGTATTCTTTTTTCTTTTTGAAAGAATATTCCAGTTCCGCCAATCCTTTCACTCTTTCATCTTTAAAACCGTAAGCCACATAACCTTTGCCAAACAGGTGCGGATTGAGCCAGGCGGTAGTCATACCTCCGGCACGGATACGGGGGCCTTCCAATGCGTTACCGCTGATAGTGGCATTCATCGGACCGATATAAAAAAGCGGCGCTTCTTTGGAGGTAGGAATATATCCCGTAAAGAGAATGGAAAGCACTTTCTCTGTCCAGTAGTATACCGGATAACTGCGTAATTGTGTCATCAGGCGGTCTACCGAGTTCTCCTGCCGGGAGATGGCGGCTTCCGGGCGATTCTCAGCCCAGAATGTTTCGGGACGCGACAGGGCTTCCGTCTCTTCAATAATACGTTCGGGTTTGGTGAAGGCTTTGTCGGATTCGGCAGTCGGCGTAAAGGTGTAGTTGCTGTAATCCGCTACCCGGCGGGCAAAAATACCGTCCTGCCCTTCGGTCAGTTTAAACTCAACAGTGATGCTTTCATGATCGAGCAGGCGCGTTCCGTCTTCGGCACGCTTAAATTCCTGCTCGAGCAACATATAGTCCACAAAGTTCAGGTTTATCTTTTGGGGAAAGTTGAATACGGCACGTTTAACAAAGTAAGTAGAGTCGAGCGTCACATACAGGTGTCCGTTGAAACCGAAAGATTCGGAATTGAAAGGTGTGAAAGCGAGGTCTGCACAAGGCTCTCCGGCAATCTGCAACGTGTCCATCAGGTAATATTTATAAAAGCCTGTACCGATACGGGACAAGGGACTGACAAACTTATTTGTAAACAGGGAAATGTTGTTTTCGTAGATATCGACGTCTTTAAAGACTTCATTGATGGCTGCCTGCATCCCTTGTTTAGAGAGAAATTCATCAACACTGGCCTGTTTGCGTCCTTTCACCCATTGCTTCTCAGAATGGGGAGATTTCCGGTAATAGTCTGTGGCAAGCAGTTCACGGGCTGATACCGTCAGAATCGGTTTACCGGTAACGGCAGAAGTATCTACGTATTCGGTCAGGAAATCAAATTTACGATATAGCCATTTTTTCTGTTTCTCTTCATCGAAGTTATTCAACGCAAAGGTGGTCTTTTCATAACGTTCGCGTTGCCAGAAGTCTTTCTCATAGGGAGAGTAGTTGTCACGGCTTTCAATCATACGGCGGACAAATTCTACGGCAGGATTATCTTTCTTCCGATAGTGCTCACGTTTGGGTTTGACCACTACTTCGCCAAGCGCGTATTCGGTAGGCGCAAGTGCTACTTTATAGAATGCATTACGGGCAGGACGAATGGTACGGATATAGTCATCATAACCGATTACAGAGATTACAAGCACTGCTTCCGAGCGATGAGTCTTGAAGTAAAAACGCCCGTCGCTTCCGGTAGTAGTTCCTTCAGTCGTATCTTTTAAGCGTACAGATGCATAAGGCAAAGGTTCTTTGGTCAGAGAATCAGTCACTACCCCTTGTACCACATACTGCGCACTAAGCGGAATACTGATAGCCAATAAAAGAAAGAGCGTCAATGTGCCTTTTTTCATTAATCTCATACCTTAAATCCTATTGAATTGAGCGAGGCAAAGGTATGAGTGATTTTAAGACAAAAAAAGGTCTATTTGATGGAAGAAATGTTCTTATTTGACACAATTAGGGGAAAATAATACGGAATCGGGTCAGTCCGTCGGCATAGGTTCGCAAAGAGAATGTGCATCCATGACGCATCAGCACTTCGCGAATAAAGATGAGTCCGATTCCCTGACCGTTCGGTTTGGTGGAGAAGAAAGGACTGAACAGTTTAGCTTCTGTTTCTTTGCTGATTCCCTGACCGTTATCTATCACTTCAACAGTGGCCGGAGCGAGGGTGCGGACTATTATTTCCCCATCGGTTTCAATGCTTTCCGCAGCATTCTTGATGATATTCACAAGTACTTGTTCAAACAAAGCGGCATCCAGCATCACATCTTTCATGCTTTCGTCTATTTCCATGCGGAGGGTGATGCGACGGTCATTGCACATTCCTTCCATAAACCGCTTGCAGGTGAAAACCAAATCATTCAGGTTGACAGAAGAAAGTGTCGGCTCGGGGATTTTCACCACATCGGCAAAGCGGGTAATGAAACGACTCATCGAGAAACAACGGTCGGTACATACACGCATCACGTCGCAGATGTCTTCCATTCCTTCTTCGCAGGAAAGGGCTTGTTCTACCGTATCCAGTGTGGAAGTAATGCCGGCAGTCGTGTTGTTCACTTCGTGGGCAATCATGCGGATCACTTTCTCATAGGCTTTCTTTTCCGCTTTCATCACTTCGTCGGTGAGGGTTTCTACCAAGTAGAAGGGATGCTGAAATCCACGATCAACAAATGAAGAATGAGTGCACCGGTAGATATTCGAGTCGTTCAGACGGACGGTTACCGTCTCTCCTTTCGGCAGGTCGGCCAATTCCAGTGCTAACGGAGAATCAATCTCTTTCATCTTCTTGCCTTGTACGTCTTCCAAACGGACACCCAGCATCTTCAAAGCCATCGGATTCAATTCTGAAAGGTCTTCATCCAAAGAAGTTATAATCACTCCCATCGGAGAAGCTTTAATCAACAAATCGAGAAAATTATTCTGTTCACGCAGGCGGAGACGTTCATTCTTGAGCTGTTCCATCATGCGGTTGAAGATATTCACCACACGGTCGGCTTCATATTGACCTACAGGGCTAAGACGGCTACTGAAATCCTGTTCACGCAACAGTTCCATACCACTTCCGATTGTATTCAACGGCTTCACGATCTTACGATAGAAAAAGGTCAGATAAATGAGGATGAAAAGTATCAGCCCCTCCCCTATGTAGAAAAAGATTGCATTCAGTTGACTGGAAAGGAACAGCAATACACTACCTAATGCCAGCAGCAAAAAGACCAAGATGTAAAAAAATCCTTTTATACGCACGTTATCTTGTGGTTAACGGTTAATCTGTCACACTGTTATATTATATTTTTCGAGACGGCGGTAGAGTGCTGCACGACTGATACCCAATGCTGTAGCTACCTGACTCAAATTTCCTTTGTAACGTTCCAACGCCTGGAGAATGGTCCGGCGTTCTATTTCATCCAAAGTCATACCGGCCAGAGCCGTGCCTTCAGTTACTCTTGCACCATCGTGGCGAATATACTGCGCATCGAAGTCGGAAGCATCGAGAAGCGGTTTACCACTTACCAAAATGGTACGTTCCACCAAGTTCTTCAATTCACGAATATTCCCCGGATAGGGCAAACGGCTCAAGAATTGCATAGCATCGGCAGAGAATTCCGTACGAGGCAATCCGTTGGTTACCGCCTGACGGTCGGCAAAGTGACGTGCCAGCAAGGGAATATCTTCACGACGTTCGCGCAGGGCAGGTAATTTCACTGTTATCAGATTGATACGATAAAAGAGGTCTTCACGAAAAGTACGTTCGCCCACCATCTTGCGCAAATCGGCATTGGTGGCCGATACTACCCGGATATCCGTCTTTCGCGGACGGCTGTCACCGAGCACTTCAAAGGTCTGATCCTGCAATACACGCAGTAACTTCACTTGGCATGAAAGATCGAGATCTCCTATTTCATCCAGAAAAATCGTCCCTTTGTTTGCCATTTCAAAACGTCCGATACGGTCTGCGGAAGCATCGGTAAAAGCTCCTTTCTTATGCCCGAACATTTCACTTTCGAACAGGCTTTGAGAGATACCTCCAAGATTCACTTTCACAAAGGGGTGTTTGGCACGCTGACTGTTGATATGAATGGCTTCGGCTATCAATTCTTTACCGGTTCCACTTTCTCCTGTAATGAGAACAGAGGCATTAGTCTTTGCTATGCGGGCAATCGTGTTCAACACATCCATCAATCCCTGGCTACGCCCGATGATGTGGCTGCGGTTGAAAGAATCACTCTGTTCCAGTGTTGGTTCCTGTGGAGTGCCCGAAAGTTGGAGTGCCGTTTCGATACGTTGCAACAAGGCGGCATTATTCCAGGGCTTCGTAATGAAATCAAAAGCTCCTGCCTGCATTCCTTGCACGGCAAGCTGGATACTTCCCCAAGCGGTCATCAATATCACTGGTGTTTCAGGACGGAATATTTTTACTTGTTTAAGCAGGGTTAAACCCTCCTCACCCGTTGTAGAAAGAGTGAAGTTCATATCCATCAGGATTAAATCCGGAGCTACGGAACGCACTACTTCTATAGCTTCCCGTGGACCGGGAACGGTCTGTGCTTCATATCCTGCCCGCTTCAACATGAAGCTAAGCGAAGAACGCACTGCGCTATCATCATCAATTATCAGAATCATAGTTCAATTTGAGTTTTGCCCAGTCAATTAACAACTTTTTCTCACACTTCAAAGGTACTAATAAATAGTTAGCTACCAAATGATTGATATATAAATCACGGAATACACGCCTCAATAATACAAGTTACGTAATAAAACTGTTATCTTATTATTGTATTTAAGATTTTCCACAAAATAATACTATTTCCAACAAGTTCCTCCATAAAATTCAAAAGCTTTTCTCTACCCTTTTTATTGCCGGATGATTTCATCAAAATCAGCTTCAAGTTCGGTATTGGTACGAAAATCCCATAGCGTCAGACTGCGAATCTGATAATAGTAATACCAATAATAATAAAGTTCGGAAATATGTTTCTGCCTCGCATCATCTTTAGAGTTCTGCGCATCATTCAAATCCAAGGTATTGATTTTACCTATCAGGAAAGTTTCAATACTTGTTTTATATCGTTGCTGGGCTATCGCATCGGCTTCTTTGGCTATGTCCAATTGTTGTGCCTGATTATTGAAATGCTCCACCAACAGGAAAATATCCTGATTGAAGTTTATCTGTTCCTGACGAATCTTTGAAAGCACTACATCCCGATTACTCTTGGCTACCCGTACTTTCCCACGACGTTTTCCCCAATCGAGAATCGGAATCTTAACGCCTACCTGAACAATCTGATTATCCTGCAAATTCCTGTAAACAGCTGGAAAATTCCGGTTCTCACCCGTATATCCTACGCTTGCAAACAAATCGACACTACGCAAATTTCCGCGTGCGGTAGCTACTTCATAATCGGCTTCCAACTGGCGACGACGGATATTCTGTGCGAATGAATTACGTTCCAATGCTTTATTTAACACCTGATTATACTCCATCTTCGGACCATCCACAGCTTCGGGAAGAACAGGACTAAGAACTTCATCCTCCCCTACTCCCAAAAATGCACGGAGCTGGAACATCTTGGCATTGAGATCACTCTCTGCTTCCGTCAATGCTGCTTTTGCATTTAAGGCGGAAAGTTTCAACTGCAAGAGTTCATTCTCGGAGATCTGTCCCATTTTACGTTTGGCAAGGGCTACTTCATAAAGGTGGTCGGCGTTTGTCTGATTCTGTTTCGCCGTGCCAAGATTTTCTTTTGCCAACAAAAGATTAAAGTAATAGGTGATGGCACGCATCGTCACTTCTTCGGTAGCAGTGATAAAAGCAGCTTTTGCTTCGGCATAACGAACCGGTTCGATACGTCTGTTCCACTTTATATTATTGACTCCAAAGATGGGTTGTGTGAGTTGCAATGTAACAGGAACCGACATAAAATGACGGTCTCCTCCGGCTCCCAATTGCTTGATATAGTCGAGAGAGGAAGTCAGCGAGAGTTTGCCACCGGTAAGCCAGATATTTTGGTCGATGGAAAGATCGCCGGTAAGCCCCAATGTGTTATTACGAACGAAACCATAAGAACCGTCCGAATTTTGATAGGAGCTATATGATTTGTTATAATTAGGCAGGGTTCCGGTCAGATTGACTTCTGGCAGAAGATCGGCACGAAAGGTACGGAATTCCCAATAGGCCGTTTTCAATTCATTCAAGGCAACAGCAGCGTCAACAGATTGAGCACGCGCCATAGCAATAGCTTCATTCAAGGTTATTTTCCTTTCCTTCTGTGCCGACAATACCAACGGCAGGCAAACGGCAACAAGAGCAAACAATATACTTTTCTTTTTCATCATGCACAGTATTTTCCACTATGAGAGAATCAAACGATGTGCCAAAAAAGTAAAGTTTTTATTATCAACAGATTAGAAAATAAGGAAGGTGTTCATTTTCGGACACTATGCCCAAAAGTGAACGTCCGATTATTCGCAGTAGTTAGGAAGGCGCACTGTGAAACGAGTGCCTTTACCTACTTCGGAGGTGACAGAGATGGTGCCATCCAGACGTTCGACGATGGTCTGGCAAATACTTAATCCCAAACCTGCTCCTTGCGTAAAATTATCGACTTTATAGAATCGTTCGAATATATGACGGATACCTTCTTTAGAAATACCGACTCCGGTATCCTCCACAAAGATGCGGGTGTAGTCGGGAACTTCATCATCTTCATAGCCGAAAGTAATGAAACCGCTACTCGTAAATTTAGCAGCGTTATTTATCAGATTATTCACGACTTGCTGCAAACGTACATTATCTGTTGTGAGATATTTCTTATCACTTTCGGGCATACGTAACACCAGCTCTACTCCCGGTGGCATATTCAAACGTTGAGAATCATGGACGGTCTTTAATAACAGCGGCAGGTTATGCTCGGCGAACATAAATTCCATGGTTCCCGATTCGATACGTGACAAATCAAGAATATCATTAATCAAAGCCAACAACAGGCCGCAATTCTTATTAATGGTTCCGATAAACTGGGCAATCTCTTCTCCTGTAAAACCACTCGTATCGCTTAGCAAATCGGAGAAACCTACAATTGCATTCAGCGGAGTCCGAATCTCGTGACTCATGTTGGCAAGGAACGCCGATTTCAGTTTGTCAGCCTGGAGGGCTTTATCACGAGCCTCTCTCATCTCCTGCTCGGCAGTCTTATATCGCTGAATACTCTGACAAACACCTAATATATTGTACAATGAATCTTGTGTCAACCCCGTGATTACGGAAGAACGGTATTCCCACCATTCATACTCTCCGTTGACATTTCGCTGACGGAAGTTCAGACGGGTATTGGAATCTTCCCCTGTCAATGCTCTATCAAACAACGGACTTATTTCTTTCAGATCTTCAGGATGGATAGTGCGATCCATTTCATCACGGGGGATGGTAGTAACCGATTCATCGTATCCAAGCCGTTTCAAGAAACCTTGCGGGAAAATGAAACAGTTCGTTTCCATATCAAACTGCCACGGATATATGGAGCTTTCGTCCACTGCCATATCAAAGAAACGTTTCTGCATTTCTTCATCCGAAATATTCCGCGCAGAAAGTGCCATGCCGGTAATCACATCCTTTGAACGGATCGGAACAATTTCCCCCGACACCGGGAAGTACTTATCACTATGCACTTCTTTCATGAAAGCTCCCTGAGGTATCTTCACACTTTCTCCTTTTGAAGCTACCTGCTTCAGCATTCTATGAAGAATGTCCCGACCGTTATAATATATCTTGAAGATACTGCCTGCCATCATTCCTTCATAAAAACGCCCACCTGACTCATACGGCAAGTGAAGCATTTGTAATAAGGAACGGTTTGTGAAATGAATATGCAAATCAGTATCATACGTTATCACACCATCACGGATAGAATGAAATACATTATCGAACTCATTACGCTGTTCCACCAGTTTGTTCTGTACCAGCAAGCGGGTCTGTGCCTGAATCCGTCGTTTGGATTCACGCCGGTTGGCACGCATCAGCCACACGATAGAGGCTATCAACAATGCGAGGATAGACGGATAAAGAAGTATAAAAAGGTATTTATATTTCTCCCAATATGGTTCATTGACTATGGTTCCGCTAGAGGATACTTTATCAGGATCGACATGGAAAAAATCTAATTGCTTGTAATCATAGATGAATCCCTGTGTAATTTCCGTCACTCCTATGTCCTTGGGAGATGTACCTTTCAAAATCAAAGCTGCTCTTTGAGCTGCCAATAATGCTGATGTATAGCTGTCGGCATCATAAGCACCAAACACGCCATTAGTCAGTCCCACATTCTGAGTTGAAAATACGGGCGCTTTTGAGTTTTTACCTACGAATGAAAGGAAAGGCGACCATTTAGGAGCAACGACCAAACGCTCGTAGCTGTTACGAGGGTAACAAATTGCGGCAATGATATGACTAGTCGTATGATTTTGGGTATTATAGATTTTCATCCTATAATCCGGGTTGTCTTTCTGAAAGATTTTCCACTCCTCCTCAAAATCTTCAAGCCCTTTGTTGCTTAAAAAGCTGTTATCTATCACACAAACAACTTCTTTCCGCCGGGGAAATATCTTTTGTGCCTGACGTAATATAACATCGAAATCCGGATTGGCAGTGAATCCGCAAACATTGGGATGAGTGTTAATCAATTTCGTGTCGGGATACTTAATACCGAAAAACACTACCGGAATCTGTAAAGGCAATGAATCCCCACATGCAAAAAGGGTATAAAAAGCTTCATCACTCGCTGTTACAATCAAATCTGTCTGCCTGTCGCGGGCACGCTGACAAAAACGACGCATGATTACTTTCTCGGAATTGAATGTCCAAAAATCTGCATCAAGATATTCCGTTGTTATGTTCACCTTCAGGCCACTCTCTTTAAATCCTTTTGCCAAGCCCTGATTAAGATCACTATGCCAAGGGGTCTGCGAGGTGTAAGACTGTATAAAAAGGATATTGAATGTACGTTCCGCTGCCACCGCCTGAGTAAGAACAGCAAAAAACAGAACTATAAACATACAATAGTAGCGTCGATTCATATAATTAAAACCTGCGGTGTTTTCAATATTATGCCGACAAAGATACGTTAAATCTATTGAAAACAAATAGATAGCCTAAGTTTTTTATTCTTCGCGTAACGCTTCGGCAGGCTGTATGCGGATTGCCTGACGAGCAGGAAACCAAATACCAATGAGAATCATCAAAGCCATCAGGAAGTAGGTTATAATAAACGTGATTAGAAAACGCACTACTCCCCACTCTATAACCCCTCCAGTCAATTCCAGATAGCCTATATTATAACATATGGCGGCGGCAGGCAAAGCGGCCAGAGTCAATAATAGTAGTCCTTCTTTATTCAAACGCTGCCAAAGCTGCATCCGACTGGACCCGACTGCTATACGAAGCGCAGACTCGGCACGACGGTGTTGCGTACGAAACCAGAATGTGCCGACAATACCCAGCAGGATATTGAGTAATAAGAAGCCCATCATCCAGAAACGTACCTGTACCTGGTTATAGCTCTCTTGCTGGAAGTCATTTCGTATATCTTCATAATCATGCACTTTCAGGATGAATAAGTTACCGACACTCAACTGGTTGGCGGACAATTTCATCAAATATTCCGCAAAGTCTTGGGAGGTCCCTGGTTTCACGCGCAGACATACTTCTATATTTGAAGGATAAAATTCTCCTTCCAGTTTCGCCATTTCCTTTTCCGTAAAAGCAATAGCCACATATCGATCACTATAATTAGCCCAGAAGTCATTATAACGTACCTTCGTTGACAAAGCTCCTATTTTATATACTTCCGTAGAATCATCCACTTCAACTACTTCCTTACCCAACAGCATGCGGTCTCCTTTATATTTTTTGGGCCAGAAATTTTCACCGACTACCACATTGCCATTTTCTAAAGCCTGCACCAATGGCTGATAACCGCGTCCATCGGTACTTTGATAACGAAATACCTGAAAAAAACCGGGAGTCATCACCCGCTGCAACGGGTTACTAACCAATGTATCAAGACGCAGCATTATGCCGGAATTATTTCCAATATAGGGACGCGAATTGCTGGATACAGAAACAGCTTCCACTTCCGGCAACCTCCGGAGACGATTGGCCAACTCGATGATATCTTGTCCTAAAGTTGTACTCTTTTGCTCTTTCGAAAGATAGGAATCACTCTTGTCGTTTTTCAGACTTAGCTCTAAATAATACGTATCGGTAATATCAAATCCTACTGGCTCGTAATAAGTACGCGCCGTCACATACGTCCAGTCGACCACATACCACAGGACAACAAAAACAATTAATAGTTCTGACCATAACCATCCGTTTGACCGGCGTTCATTCCATATTTGTTTTAATAGTTGCATTTTCTTTAGAATTAATGAGTTGAAGAATTATCTTTCGTTGATGGCATCCACAATATTGGTGCGAGTTACTTTCCATGCCGGAATGGCGGCACTTAGCAAATTGAGCAAGAAGCAAGCCAGAAATGCCAATAGGAACATGACAGGGTCAAACAGTAAGTCGACACACATGGTCCGCAAATCTTCCACCCCATTGGATACAAAGTCTATGGAGAAAAGCATTCCTCCCAAAAGGAAGGCGGCAACATAACTTAATACCAGTCCGAGAATTCCCCCGAACAGGGAATAAAGCATATTTTCGGACAATACCTGCATCATAAGCTCCCGTCTGGGTGCACCAAAGGCTTTTCTCACTCCTATTTCAGAAATACGCTTACGCATACGTGACAAAGTGAGTCCGGACAAGTTGACGGCAGGGACAATCAACAAGACAAGTAATGTCAGTATGTATTGCCGTACTGCTTCTTTCACAGCCGGAGGATTGTTGGCGGAATAGCGTTGCGCGGCTACGAAATAAGTATCAGGCTGTCCACGATAGAGTAAATCGAAATTGGGATGCCCTGCCATAAAGATAGCCCGCAAGCGGTCTGCTTCCTGATGAATAGCCGGAAAATCGTCTTTTGATTTAGCCAGAATGTAAACGGCAGTCATGCCCATGATATCGTCATTGCCCCAAGTTTCTGTAAAGGCATTTGTTGAACTCAAAGGAATCCAGGCTTGCGCATAAGCGTACTTCGCCAGTTTAGAGACCGGACGTACCACTCCGCAAACAATATAGGCAGAATGATTCAGAAGGAATGTTTTTCCAACCACTTCTGATGTCCCGAACAGGTGGCGAGCCATATCTTCGGAAATCACAGCTTTTGCTGCTCCGGCATCAAAATCGGCATTATCGTATGGTTTGCCGGATAGAAACTCAAATTCAAATATTTTCCAGAAGGCATCGTCTGTTTGCAACACACTACAACTTTTCATCTCACCTGCCGGTTTAGCGGCCAGCATTGTTTCCCGTAAAATGTTAGTAATGGAAACAACTTCGGGAGTTGTCATTGCTTTGAAACAAGCCTTTGCCGTATTGTATCCGATAGGGCCATTGCTTTGCCTATTCACATTGGACTTACTTTGAAGTCCGGCAAACCGGAAAATGAGCATCCGGTCACGATGGGTTTCCGGCGCAAAGGGAGTAATAGTCGCACGTAAAGTAATCACGATCACCATTATCATAGCAATAGCCAAAGCTGTACCAATAATGGAAATAGAAGAAAGCAGTTTATTTTCTCCCAACAGATGGAATGCTTGTTTAAAATAGAGTTTTATCATTATCGTTACCAGTATAGAGTTCAGTATATTTCTTACCCGTCTTTTTTATTCTTTTTCGATTAGGTTCCACAGGAGTTCGTCAAAGAACGTTCCACATTAGAAATTCCAGCCCTTCTTTGTTATATCCTTACATTTCAGGTTTTTGTGATTGATTTTACCAACACCATCCTTTTTAAAGAAAGCAGTATCAGCCTTACCCGATAAAGTGATATTTCCTACTCCATCCACTTTAGCCTTGATAATACCACAGTCAACATTCATTTTCATATTGCCTACTCCATCGACATCGAGTTTCAGTTCATCGCAATGAAGATTTTTCACGTTGCAATTTCCCACTCCGTCAAGTTTGAAAGCTATATTTTTAAGATTCAATTTTTCCTTTGCATCAAAGTTCCCTACCCCGTCGATTTTCACTTTACTCAAATCGGGAGCAGTTATGTAAAAAATCAGATTCTTGACATTCTTTGCATTCTTCTCTTTATAATCGATAACCAGTGTACCGTTCTTCACCGTTACCCGGGTTTTCTCTACAAATTCGGAAGGTCCTTCCAAACGGCAGGTACATTCTGCCGATTGAGCGAAAATAATATTTCCGACAGATTGCAGGTTGATGGCAGAAAAGTCGCCTACATTATAATCTTTACTCACATTTTGTGCTGATAGCGAACAAAAAGCAGCACTTAACAGGATAGCTATCGCAACGATGAAAATATTCTTTGTCATGGTGGTTTTTAATTTAGAGATATATCAATTTGTTTTTCTATTTAGTTTCATGTATAAAACGCAGGTTCTACTGCACTTGTCGTCCGTCAAAAAAACGAATGGTACGCGAAGTCTGCTTCGCCTGTTCTTCATTATGGGTGACCATGACGATGGTGCGTCCATCTTCTTTATTCAACCGGTGAAGCAGCTCCATCACTTCGGCTCCCATCTTTGAATCCAAGTTACCTGTCGGCTCATCGGCAAGGATTATTTCGGGATTACCGATAATAGCACGGGCAATAGCCACACGTTGGCACTGACCACCGGAAAGTTGTGTAGGAAAATGTCTCATACGATGACTTAACCCTACTTTTTCCAATACCTCTTGTGCCAACCGCTTTCGCTCACTACTGCCAACACGACGATAAAGTAAAGGCAGCTCCACATTATCCATAACATTTAACGAATTAATCAAATGGAAAGACTGAAACACAAAACCAAGCGTTTTATTACGAAAAACGGCCAATTCTTTGTCTTTCATCCCTTCGGTACGTATCCCATTGATTTCTACCATTCCCATAGTAGGTGTGTCAAGTAATCCCATTATATTCAACAACGTAGATTTTCCACACCCGGAAGGTCCCATTATACTTAAGAATTCCCCACGTTCTACCGTCAGATTCACATTTTCCAACGCTACCGTTTCAATCTCATCAGTACGGTAGATTTTGGAAAGAGAGTTCAATGTTATCATAACTTCTAGTATTTAATTTATTTGATCTTCAACTTATTCTTGTTCTTATATGCACTCATATCGCTTACCACTACCCTGTCACCCGGTTGCAATCCACTCAAAACTTCTACATATTCAAAGTTTGAATCACCCAACTGTATTTTACGTTTGGCCAGTTCATCGTCAGAGTTGCAGACAAACAGTTCGTATTCACCACGTCCAACATAGAATGAGCCATTGGCAACACGCATCACATCCTCCTTTACAGCATTCATCACATAAACATCTGTCTTCAATCCGGAGCGCAGACGACGGTGATTATCTTCCTTCAACTGAACCGTGAATGATATGACGCCATTCTTGGATAACGGTGTTACACTACTGACCGTTCCTTCCAGTTTATCGCTTCCTATCTTAACAATTGCTTTTCCTCCGGCTGCCACACGGTCGCCATACGTATCAGCAATCTCGCCTTCTACCTTAAAATGACTTAAATCGGAAATGATAGCGACTTGCCCGCCTTCAGAAATCTGCGCACCAATCTGGTTATTAATATAGGTAAGAATAGCTCTGCGCGGAGAACGGATTTGCGCATCATCCAAAGTACGTTTCTTTTCGGAGAGACTCTTGCGGAAGATATTAAAATCAAGTTCCTGCACTTTCAGTTCGGCAGCAGCCACCTCCTTCTCATTTTTATATTGCTGCTGGAGTTGTTCGTACTCTAACTGGGCAACATTATAGCTCAATTCAGCCTGGCGCACTTTATCCGTTGTTCCCGCACCGAGACTGTCCAGATAGTGTTCATTTCTCAACTCAACCTTCATCCGGCTTAATTTCATAGCCGAAACTTTGATCTGCATCGCCATATCGGAAAGCTTCGTCTGATTATTGACACGAAGCTGATCGAGCTTATACCGACGCATCTGCTCTTCGTCCAGCAACTTTTTATATTCGGTTTCCGTACTCTGAAGGTCGAGTTTCAGAATCGGAGTACCTACATCTACGCTATCTCCTCCTTTTTTATAGACTTCAAGAATACGACTGTTGATTGGAGAATTGATTATTTCTTCAAATGCAGGAACCACCTTGCCGGAAGCACTGACACTTACCTCAATAACTCCTTTATCGACTGTGGAAAAGACAAGATCTTTTGCCTCCACTCCTGCCCTTAGTACAGATATAAGTACACCAATGACAATAATACTTGCCGCTCCAATGGATGAATAACGAATGATCTTCTTATTACGCTCTTTCTGACGTACTTCTTTAGGAATTTCTCTGTCCATATCTGATCGTTTACGATTTTATCATGTATCAATTTAGCATTTCATATACCAAATCTATGCCAAAACCGTAAGTGATTGATAAATAGAATATAACAAAAAACAAAGGGTGTCCGATATCGGACACCCTGTACGAATTTACCGTTCAGAATATGAATCTATCCACTTATTGGCGGAATGTCAGTATACCTGGATAATGACGGATTGTCAACTACGGTATAATGACTTCTCATTTACTATTTTTCTCTTGTCCGGAAGGTTCCCGGCTCTCCTGCGGAGAGTGTTGCTTCGGTTCCTGTATCAGTTCTTTTCCCCAATGATTAGTCTCCTCCAGCTTTTCACGATCACGAATTTCTTTTGCTTTACGGGCATAGACAATCATACGCATAGATTGATCGTAAGTGAAATAATTCCAGATCCAATTCAAGAGCACAATGACTTTATTACGCACTCCAAGGATAGAACGCAGATGAACAACCAGCCACATCACCCAGGCAAACCATCCCTGCATCTTTACTTTACTAAACTCTGCCACGGCACGATTGCGCCCGACAGTCGCCATCGAACCTAAATTGCGGTAATGGAAAGGTTTCATTTCCTGCCCTTTCTCTATACGAATCAGATTCTTTGCCAGCAGTTCTCCTTGCTGGATCGCCACTTGTGCCAGTTGAGGATGCCCGTTCGGGTAATTCTCATCAGCCAACTGAATACATTGGTCACCAATAGCAAACACATTGCTCATCCCTTCTACACGGTTGAATGAATCGACTTTAATACGTCCTCCACGTCCAATCAAAGAGGCATCCAGATTGCCGATAGTCACACCGGTGACACCACTCACCCAAATAAAAGTACGCGTGGCAATCTCTGTACCATCTTCAAGTACTACTTTATGGTCACGATAATCCACAACACGTTTATTCAACAGGATATTTACTCCCATTTCACGAAGAAACTGTTCAGCGTGTGCAGAAGATTCTTCCGACATTCCAGCAAGCAATCGCGGCCCGGCTTCAATCAAATAGATATGCATCAGACTGCTGGGCATATCAGGATAATCATTCGGCAAGACGAATTTCTTCATCTCGGAAAGTATTCCGGCTATTTCTATTCCGGTTGCTCCACCTCCTACAATTACGATATTCAGTAGTTCTTGTTGTTCCTGTTTCGTTGAACAGGTCAGCGCCCGTTCCAGATTAGCCAAAAGAGCGTTTCGCAATCCCATCGCTTCTGACACATTTTTCATTGGCATGGCTTCCTCTTCGATATGTTTATTACCGAAATAGTTGGTTGTGGTACCTGCCGCTAACACCAGATAGTCATATTCCGCTTTTCCGATGGAAGTCTGAATCATATTCTTTTCCGGGAAAATGGCACGTACTTCCGCCATACGGAAATAGAAATCTTTCCGGTGCTGGAATATTTTACGGAAGGGGAAAGAGATGGAAGTTGGCTCCATACCGGCCGAGGCCACCTGATAAATCAAAGGAGGAAACTGATGATAGTTGTTTTTATCTATCAGTACGACCTGAAAGCCTGACTTTTTCAGCTTGTTAGCCAGTTTCAAGCCACCGAAACCACCGCCTACTATGACGACACGTTTCTTATTAGTTTTTGCAATGTTAAGACTCATATTCTAATCATGTTTTATCCAGATAATAACACATGAATGAGTCATTAAGTTTTCGAAATTCGAAACTTTTGAGAGAAGTCTCTATCGCAGACGCAAACGGTCTCCTATCTCCGGAACATACTCACCATCCTTACGATTCATCTTATACAGATTTTTGAGACGGATACCATATTTTTGAGAGATGCCATGCATGGAATCTCCATCCTTCACAACATATACAGTATAAGGTTTGGAAGCCTTTTTCTTCTTGCTCTTCAGGTAGATGATATCTCCTTCCACCAGAGTATAATCACGCTGCAAGTCGTTGTACTTCACAAGTTTCTTCCAACTAATATCAAATTCGTTGCCTAAATCTTTAAAGGTATCACCGTTGCGGGCTACCACATAAGCGATATCATTAGCGATATACACTTGATGCGGGTTCATCAACCAAGGATTCTTTTTCAGTTTCCGTTCCGAATATACCCCCTTACGGTCGTATTTATACAGGTCATAATCTTCGATAATTGTAATCAGACGGTTAGCATAAGAAGGATCGGTAGCATAGCCTGCTTTTTTCAGTCCACGCGCCCAGCCTTTATAGTCGGTAATATCGAGTTTGAAAAGAAAGGCGTAACGGGCACCTCTTCTAAGGAAGTCGGAATGATCTTCGTAAGAGTCACGGGGATGCTTATAAGCACGGAAACATTCGTTGCGTGCATCATCATCATGACGAACCGTACGTCCCCGCCAGCTGCTTCCACATTTAATACCAAAATGGTTGTTGCTCTTTCGCGCCAACTGGCTATATCCGGCACCGCTTTCCAGCAATCCTTGTGCCAGCGTGATACTAGCCGGAATCTTATGAAGCTTCATCTGTTCAACAGCCAAATCACTATACTTATTTATATATTCGATGTAACGGGCATTCCGCTTCTGCGCCTGCACTCCTACGGCAAAGAAGAAAACGACGGTTAAAAAGATAAGTCTATGCAGTTTATTCTCCATTTTTATTCAGATGTGGATTAGATGGCACAAAAATCCGAAAAATAATTGGGATTATCAATCTCTTTCCTAACTTTGTAACATTAATTGTAGAAACCAATACCCTGACGTATATGAAAGACCTCACAATTACCGCTATTATTAAAGTATATCAATATGATGAGTTGAATGAGGCCGATCGGGCACTTATGAAGACTGCCATGGAGGCAACAGCTCGTAGTTATTCTCCGTACTCCCATTTCTCCGTAGGTGCCGCCGCGCTATTAGGCAACGGGACGGTGGTGACAGGAACCAATCAGGAAAATGCGGCCTATCCGTCGGGACTTTGTGCAGAACGTACTACATTATTCTATGCCAACTCTCAATATCCCGACCAACCGGTTGTCACTCTTGCCATTGCGGCACGAACGGAAAAGGACTTTATCGACCATCCGATTCCTCCCTGCGGGGCTTGCCGGCAAGTGATTCTGGAAACGGAAAAGCGTTACAAACAGCCCATCCGCATCCTATTATATGGCAAAGAATGTATCTACGAAGTAAAAAGTATAGGCGATCTACTGCCATTATCATTTGACGCATCAGCAATGGAGGATTAATTATGTTACAACAATATCACACGAAACTAAAAGGGACACTCGCACTTACAGACTCTTATCTGACAGAAAAAGCACTGCAAAAAGAAAAAGGGCTTTATAAATTTATATGGGTACGCAACGGAAGCATCACGGTAGAAATCGACCACCAGGAAATGACGCTTACCAAAGATGAAGTGATTTCACTCACCCATCTGCAACATCTCGAATTTAAATCGATTGACGGCGAATACCTGACTTTGTTGTTCAACAGCAATTTCTATTGTATCTATGGCAACGACCATGAAGTGTCATGCAGCGGTTTCCTGTTCAACGGCTCATCTCACCTGATCCGTTTCACACTGAATGAAAAAGAACGTAAAGAACTCGACACTATTACCGAAGCACTGGAAAACGAATTTACTGTTTCCGACAGCCTGCAAGAAGAGATGTTGCGCATCCTGCTGAAACGTTTCATTATTCAATGTACCCGGATTGCACGTCATCGCATGAATATCACCCGTGAAAAAGAATCCGGCTTCGAGATTGTCCGCCAATACTATAACTTGGTCGACGAGCATTACCGGACAAAAAAACAGGTACAGGACTATGCCGATATGCTTCATAAATCTCCCAAGACACTATCGAACATCTTTTCTACCTGCAAACTGCCTTCGCCGCTTCGGGTTATCCACGAACGGGTGGAAGCGGAAGCTAAACGTCTCCTGCTTTACAGCAACAAAAGTGCCAAAGAAATTGCCGATATTCTGGGATTTGAAGACCAGGCTTCATTCAGCCGTTTCTTCAAAAATATGACCGGACAGAGCGCCGTGCAATTCAGAAATACACAGGAAGGGAAAAATTGATAAGGTATACGGAAGTATTGCTATTTGGGGGGTAGTGGGAATGGACGACCTTTGCCACATAAGATAAACCCATTAAAACCCCAACAAAATGAAAGAGAAATTGATCGCTTTACTGACCTTCACTTCAAGTCTGAAAAGTTTTGGTATTAAATTTATCCGCGTTGCCATCCTGATAGTATTTGTATGGATAGGCGGATTGAAGTATTTCCACTATGAAGCCGACGGGATTGTTCCGTTTGTAGCCAACAGTCCTTTTATGAGTTTCTTCTATGCTAAAGGTGCACCCGAATACAAAGAACATAAAAATGCGGAGGGTGCTTTCGTCCCGGAAAATCGTGCATGGCACGAAGCAAACCGCACTTATACTTTCTCTTACGGACTGGGAGGTCTTATTATGAGCATTGGCATACTGGTATTCCTGGGAATCTTTTTCCCAAAAGTGGGATTGGCAGGCGACACTCTGGCTATTATCATGACGCTCGGAACACTTTCTTTTCTTGTCACTACCCCGGAAGTCTGGGTCCCCGACTTGGGAAGCGGAGAATTCGGTTTCCCGTTACTGTCCGGTGCAGGACGGTTGGTGATTAAAGACATTGTGATCCTGGCCAGTGCTGTAGTGTTATTATCCGACTCGTCACAACGCGTACTCAAAACACTTAAAAAAGACTAAGACAACCACTAAAGAGGATTCTGACTTCTTGCCATTGCGGAACAAATCGTATTTTCAGACTGTTATATAGTCTCATACGAATCGTTAATACAAGAAGTTATGAAACAATATGATGCAATTATTATAGGATTCGGCAAGGCAGGGAAAACCCTGGCTGCCGAACTTTCCAACCGCGGATGGCAAGTGGCCATCGTAGAACGTTCCAACATGATGTATGGAGGAAGCTGTCCGAATGTAGCCTGTGTCCCAACAAAGACACTGGTGCATGAAGCCGAGGTTTCCGCTTTGCTTTACCACGATGATTTTCCGAAGCAGGCGAATATGTACAAACAGGCCATCGGCCGAAAGAACCGCCTCACTTCCTTTCTTAGGAATGATAATTACGAAAGACTAAGCAAACGTCCTAATGTGACTATCTACACCGGGATGGGTTCTTTTATATCCGCGAATACTATAAAGGTAACACTACCTGAAGGATATATCGAGCTGCAAGGAAAAGAGATTTTTATCAATACGGGGTCTACTCCTATTATCCCGGCAATAGATGGCATTCAGCAAAGTCAGCATGTATATACCAGTAGCACGCTTCTGGACTTAAGCGTACTTCCTCATCACCTGATTATCATAGGTGGAGGATATATCGGACTGGAGTTCGCTTCTATGTATGCCGGTTTCGGCAGTAAAGTGACGATACTCGAAGGAGGAAACAAATTTATGCCTCGTGAAGATCGGGATATTGCAAACAGCGTCAAAGAAGTGATGGAGAAGAAAGGTATTGAAATCCATCTGAACGCTCGTGCGCAGTCTATCCATGACACGAATGACGGAGTGACACTGACTTACTCGGACATATCCGACGGTACTCCTTATTATGTAGATGGAGATGCCATTCTTATCGCAACGGGACGTAAACCGATGATTGAGGGATTGAATCTGCAAGCAGCGGGTGTAGGAGTTGATGCTCACGGAGCTATCATCGTAAACGATCAGTTACGCACTACTGTTCCTCATATATGGGCAATGGGAGATGTGAAAGGCGGATCGCAATTTACATATCTCTCGCTGGATGATTTCCGGATTATCCGTGACCAGCTCTTCGGCGACAAGAAACGTGATATCGGAGACCGTGATCCTGTGCAATATGCAGTGTTTATTGATCCGCCATTGGCACATATCGGAATCAGTGAAGAAGAAGCTCTGAAAAGAGGATATTCATTTAAGGTTTCCCGGTTGCCGGCTTCCTCCATCGTCCGTACCCGTACATTGAGGCAGACTGATGGTATGCTAAAAGCTATCATCAATAATCATAACGGGAAGATTATGGGCTGTACTCTATTCTGCGCCGATGCTTCAGAAATCATCAATATCGTAGCTATGGCGATAAAAACAGGGCAAACCTCTACATTCTTGCGCGATTTTATCTTCACGCATCCCAGTATGAGTGAGGGATTAAATCAACTGTTTGATGTATAAGAATAAGAAAGAGTATAACTCACTTCTAAAACAGAGCCTCTGAATAGAGTAAACAGAGGCTCTATTTGGAGTAATCGGAGGCTCTGAATGAGGTAAACGGAGCCTCTAAATAAATGAAATTCATTCTTTTTCAGTCTTAATAGAGTGAAATCTAATAGAAAGTGTTATCTTTGCAGCCAAGTTAAACTATATACCTACCGCAATGAGAATTACTAAGTAAGACAACACTTCTAAGTAAACATCACTTTTCTTATATGCTTTTTCTATTTTGTTAAGCATCACGAAATCCGTGTTGTTTAGCCAGTATTGTGTTTGTCGTTCCCCTATCCTGTGATTTTTTTCACTCTATTTTCAACCTCAAACCCAATAGATCATCATGTCTATCAGTATCCAACAAATCAGCTATATCCATCCGGATAAAGAAGTATTATTCAGTGACCTCAATTTTGCCATCAGTAAAGGGCAGAAACTAGGATTAGTCGGTAACAATGGCTGTGGCAAATCTACTTTGCTACAAATTATTGCCGGACAGTTATCACCCTCTTCCGGTGTCATTGTCCGCCCGGACGACCTATATTATATCCCGCAACATTTCGGGCAATATGATTCACTGACCATCGCACAGGCTCTTCAGATAGAGCGTAAACAGCAAGCTCTGCACGCTATCCTGGCAGGAGATGTCTCAAACGAACATTTCACTATGCTAAATGATGACTGGAATATCGAAGAACGTTCCATTGCCGCTCTCGATTTATGGGGATTAGGACAGTTTACGCTATCCTACCCGATGAATCTGCTTAGTGGCGGCGAAAAGACCCGCGTATTCCTGGCAGGTATGGACATTCATCATCCATCTGTCATACTTATGGATGAACCGACCAATCATCTCGATTCTTCCGGCAGACAACGTTTATATGACTGGGTAGAAAAATATCGTTCCACCCTGTTAGTGGTAAGTCATGACCGTACTCTGCTCAATCTTCTCCCCGAAATTTGCGAATTGGAGAAGCATCAAATCAATTATTATGGCGGAAATTACGAATTCTACAAAGAACAAAAAACGCTGATGCAGGAAGCATTGCAACAACGTATTGAAGAAAAAGAAAAGGCACTACGTATTGCCCGTAAAGTGGCTCGCGAAACGGCCGAACGCAGGGACAAACAGAATGTACGCGGCGAAAAGAGTAATATAAAAAAAGGAGTTCCACGCATTGTATTGAACGCACTCCAAGGGAAATCCGAGAAGAGCACTAGTAAACTGACTGGCGTTCATCAGGAGAAAGCCGAGAAGTTAACAAATGAACGCAACCAGCTTCGAGGTTCGCTCTCTCCGACTGCGGCATTAAAAACCGATTTCAACAGTTCCTCGCTTCATACCGGGAAGATATTAGTGACAGCAAAAGAGATTAACTTCAGTTATCATTCCAATTCGATTAACAATGATATTCAGGAAAATAGTATCTCAAAACAACAGCTTTGGCAAGCTCCTGTCAGCTTTCAGCTAAAGAGCGGAGACCGCCTCCGTATAGAAGGAGCCAACGGTAGCGGGAAAACAACTCTATTGAAATTAATCACCGGCCAACTTCAACCACAGGAAGGAACCCTGACACGGACGGACTTTAGCTATGTCTATTTGAATCAAGAGTATTCGATCATTGACGACCGGAACAGTATTCTTGAACAGGCTTACGCTTTCAACAGCCGGAATCTGCCGGAGCATGAAATAAAGATTATTCTAAACCGTTACTTGTTTCCTGCATCCGAATGGGACAAATCCTGCCGGAAACTTAGTGGTGGTGAGAAAATGCGTCTCGCTTTCTGCTGTCTGATGATTAGTAACAATACCCCTGATATGTTTATCCTGGATGAACCTACCAACAATTTGGACATACAAAGTATTGAAATTATCACCGCTACTATCAAAAATTATGCAGGTACTGTGATAGCAATCTCACACGACAATTATTTTATTCAGGAAATTGGTGTCGAACAATGCATTTTATTGAGTTAGTCTATTGATATTTTATCCAGGGCAACCGCACCAAAATTTAATTCATATCCGCACAGTTTTGAATAAAATAATGGAGTATTCTGGAAACGTTGTGGTAAATCTGAAAAAGATGATTGAGTTTTTAAGATTCCCCGTTATCTTTTTATTATAAGATATGGGTCAAAGGTGAGGGGTGGTGAGGGTAGATTTATAACCTTTTATTTTATTATTTTCTATACTATCTCCTTTTTTATCTATAAAAAAAAATACGAAAGTTATAAATCTACCCTCACCACCCCTCACCTTTGACCCATTCATTAGCGCACCGTTTAACTCGTTTCTATGCAGTTTTGATTCTTTTCACCACAGAGGACACGGAGGACACAGAGGTTATAATTATCTCTGAATTAGAACTTTGAAACCTCTATGTCCTCCGTGTCCTCTGTGGTGAAACTGTTCATTTATGCACGGTTATGAATCAAATTTTAGTGCAGTTGCCCTGTATTTTATCTGATAAGTCTAAATATCAATCTAGTTTTTTTATAACTTCGCAGCGCGAAGATCAAGAATTAGAATTAAAATGAATCAGACAGCACAATCATGGTGGTTTATCTTTTACAAAGACCAACTGCTTCTTGAGAAAAAAGAGGATGGCATATATACCGTCCCGTGTGGAGAAAGCTCTCCTATTGTTATTAAAGAAAAAACAACAGTACACAATATCACCACACTGGAAGGGAGAAACTGCAAGGCTTTCTCCCTCTCCTCTCCCATTGAAGAATCGGAGCAATGGATCATGATAGGGCTTCGTGCCTCCTATGAATATCTTCCTTTATCTCATTATCAGACAGCAGGAAAAGCACATGAGATTCTGCATTGGGATAAAAACAGCCGCTTCTGTTCTGCCTGCGGCACGCCTATGGAACAGAAAGAATCTATCATGAAGCGTTGTCCGAAATGTGGCCGGGAAGCATATCCTTCCATTTCCACAGCGATTCTTGTATTAGTGAGAAAAAAAGATTCACTACTTTTAGTGCACGCCCGCAATTTTAAAGGAACATTCAACAGTCTCGTTGCCGGATTCCTGGAAACCGGAGAAACATTAGAAGAATGTGTAGCACGTGAAGTGAAAGAAGAAACCGGACTGGATGTGAAGAATATCACTTATTTCGGTAATCAGCCCTGGCCTTATCCCAGCGGACTAATGGTCGGCTTTATTGCTGATTATGCCGGAGGAGAAATCAACCTCCAAGATGAAGAATTGAGTTCGGGAGACTTTTATACAAGAGACCATCTACCCGAACTTCCCAGAAAACTTAGTCTTGCCCGAAAAATGATTGATTGGTGGATAGAACACCCAAATGAATAAATCGAATATGGAATTATCAACAAAAACACCACGAATTGAAGTAGTAGATGCTCTTAGAGGATTTGCTGTAATGGCCATCCTTCTGGTTCATAACCTGGAGCATTTCATTTTCCCCGTATATCCGGAAAGTTCGCCTGAATGGCTCACCATTTTGGATGCCGGAGTATTTAATGCGACATTTTCACTGCTTGCCGGAAAATCTTATGCCATATTTGCTCTGCTTTTCGGATTCACTTTCTTTATCCAGTCGCACAACCAGCAGTTGAAAGGAAAAGACTTTGGTTACCGCTTTTTATGGAGAATGATATTGCTTGTAGGATTCGCCACATTGAATGCCGCTTTCTTCCCGGCAGGAGATGTCCTGCTTCTGTTTGCTGTAATCAGTCTCGTGCTGTTTATCGTACGTAAATGGAGTGACAAAGCTATTCTAATCACTGCCATCTTGTTTTCACTGCAACCGATTGAATGGTTTCATTATATAATGAGCCTTTTCAATCCTGCCTATACCCTACCCGATTTGAATGTCGGAGCCATGTATGCTGAAGTAGCAGAATACACCAAAGCCGGAAACTTCTGGGATTTTCTGATAGGTAATGTTACTTTAGGACAGAAAGCAAGCCTGTTTTGGGCCATCGGTGCCGGACGTTTCTTACAGACTGCCGGACTTTTCCTGTTTGGCTTATATATCGGACGCAAAGAATTGTTCGTAACTACCGAATCTCATTTGAAGTTCTGGATGAAAGCACTTATTATTGCAGCTATCAGTTTCGCGCCACTGTATTCTCTGAAAGAACAGATCATGCAAAGTGACAGCAGTTTAATTCAGCAAACGGTAGGTACTGCCTTTGATATGTGGCAGAAATTTGCATTTACGATTGTACTCGTTGCTTCCTTCGTGTTGCTTTATCAGAAGGATAAGTTCAAGAAAACTGTATCTAATCTGCGATTCTACGGAAAAATGAGCTTGACCAATTATATTTCTCAATCTATTTTGGGAGCCATTATCTATTTCCCATTCGGATTCTATCTTGCTCCTTACTGTGGATATACTCTTAGCCTGATTATCGGTATTATTCTTTTCCTGGCGCAAGTTCGGTTCTGCAAATGGTGGCTGTCTAAACATAAACAAGGACCATTGGAAACAATATGGCATAAATGGACTTGGATAGGCACGAAGAAATAACAGAAAAAAAGAAATAGCACTGACTGAAAAATAGACTAAGAAAGCAGGCCGCGAAATACACACAACTACAAACGAACAACTTACGAATATGAAACTGAACGTATCACTCTAAAGCATCAACAAAACGTGTGTATCCGCAGCCTGCCTGTTGAAATTGAGATGATGCCAATACAACAAGATTCTCGCAAGAAGGATTAGCAAGTGGACTTAAAGAATGCAAAGGAAATGAAAGAACTGTGCCAAGTTGAGGAAAAAGCCCGAAAATAGGCAGAATCAGGGCTATGTATAGAGAAAAAGAAGCGCCTCCATAATCTTCGAAAAGACCATGGAGGCGCTATTTATTATTTATCTTTCGTTATCTATATCTGAAATTTCAGAAGAAACAAAATCAGATACCCAATGATTTCTTCACTGCTTCAATCTTTTCCATTGCGGCAGATTCGGCAGAAGCATAACAATTGCGGCAACCCATTTCACCCTGAACTTCCATATAGAACTTAATCTTCGGTTCTGTACCTGAAGGACGAACAGAAACTTTGCTACCGTCTTCAGTGAAATATTGAAGCACGTTAGATGGTTCCGGCATATCAATTGCAGTTACGTTACCTTTATCATCTGTCTGTTTCAGTGTCTTATAATCTTTGCTCAAGATCACTTTAGAGCCACCCAATTCTTTCGGAGGATTGGCACGGAAGTTCTCCATCATAGCTTTGATTTCTTCAGCACCGCTCTTACCCGGTTTCACGACGTTTACAGTAAACTCTTTAGAGAATCCGTATTCTACGTAGATATCCAGCAACAACTGATACAAGGATTTACCATTATCTTTTGCCCATGCAGCAACTTCAGCAATCAAACAGCAAGCCGATACGGCATCTTTATCGCGAACGAAATCTTCGGCAAGGAATCCGTAGCTTTCTTCACCGCCACCGATATATTTCTGTTTGCCTTCACGCAAACGGATTTCACGGGCAATCCATTTAAATCCAGTGTAGCAATCAAGCATTTCGATGTTGTTCTTATCTGCGATTTTCTTGATTAGTTCAGTTGTAACGATTGTCTTCACACAGAACTCGCCACCTTTAATCTTACCCAGTTGTTTGTACTGCGTCAGAATATAATAAAGATACATCATACAAGTCTGGTTACCGTTAATCAGTACCCATTCGCCTTTATCATCCTTACAAGCAATACCCACACGGTCAGCATCCGGATCGGAAGCCATTACGAGATCAGCATCAATTTCTTTGGCAAGGTTTACAGCCATTGAAAGAGCTTCCGCATTTTCCGGATTCGGAGATACGACAGTCGGGAAGTTACCGTCCTTAATCATCTGTTCGGGCACAGTAAATACATTTTCGAATCCCCACATTTTCAATGCACGAGGAATCAACATCATACCTGTACCATGAATCGGAGTATAGACAATCTTCATATCTTTGTGACGGGCGATAGCTGCCGGATCGATAGAAACGGTTTTCACCATGTCCAGATAAACCTTATCAATGTCTTCACCGATAATCTGAATCAAATCCGGATTTCCCTGGAATTTGATATCGGCAGCAGAAGCAATTGCATTTACTTCATCGATAATGCCTTTATCGTGTGGAGCCAATACTTGTGCACCATCGTCCCAGTATGCCTTATAACCGTTGTATTCCTTCGGATTATGAGAAGCAGTCAGAATGATACCGCTCTGGCAACCGAGGTGACGGATGGCGAAAGACATTTCCGGTGTCGGACGCATGTCGTCAAACAGATATACTTTAATACCATTGGCGGAGAAAATATTAGCAGAAGTCTCCGCAAACAAACGGCTGTTGTTACGGCAGTCATGACCTACTACTACAGAAATCTGCGGCAGGTCTTTGAAGTTCTTCTTCAGATAGTTGGAAAGCCCTTGAGTAGCTGCACCTACCGTATAGATATTCATACGATTGCTACCTACACCCATAATACCACGTAGACCACCAGTACCAAACTCAAGGTCTTTGTAGAAAGCTTCAATTAGTTCGGTTTTATCATCGTTTTCCAACATACGCTTCACTTCAGCCTGGGTTTCAGCATCATAAGCCGGGGTTAGCCATTTTTCGGCTTTTTCAGTGACCTGTTTAATAAGTTCCTGATTTTCCATTTCGATTGTTATTTATTGGTTAATGAATTATTTATTATCAATTTCTTGAGCACACAAATGTAAAATAATAAGTTTATAATTCCTATTCTTTTAATTGAAATTTGAGAATTAAGAATTAAAAAGTGATATACTTAATACCTTATATCTCATACTTCATATCTATTCTTGTGGCACTTTATATCTGTCACCAGTCTGCTTGACATATTCCTGCAAGAATTCTTTCGGATATCCGGGACGCATCACTCCGGCAGGTTGTCCGATAGAATTACGCTCAAACTTACCGTCTTTAACGCGTTTCACCACTCCATCATTATACTTCACAATCAAGAATGTTCCCAATTGTTTCCAAGTATCGAAAGTGCTCTGTGCAGTCATATTTGTATAGTTTGTCAGAAAGTCAACTGCTGCATTCTTATCTTTTGCTAGCAGTTTGGCAGCCATTTCTTCAATACCTTCCTGCGCATTGTTGAAAGTAGTTTCCATTTCTTTCTGCGCTTCCCGTACATCACCAATCATTAAATCATAACGCGGATAGACCATATTAGACACCCAGTTGAAAATCCAGAAAGCAGAATTCCAAGAGAAAGTAATGTAATCGGCTCCGTCCACACGGGTATAACACACCGGCACCTTAGTAGCACAACAATAAACCGGGGTAAATACTGTCATATTCGCATCATCCACACCAAACCAAAGTACTCCGCCTATCGGGTCCGGCTTATGAGCGCGCATTTGTGCAACAAATACGAACCCACTTTGTTGAGTGGAAATCGGACGTTCGTTGAAATATTCCTGGCCGTCTACCTTGAAGTTCAGAGGAGAAAGACGGTAAGGTGTCTTATAAGGTCCGGCTCCGAAATCATTGGAGATGTCAAGAGGCGTTCCTTCGTAATGGTCGCGCATCATATCTTTCACATCTTGCACGGATAACTTATGTTTCGGTTTCACAAAAAGAGGCATCGGCGTATTGGTCTTTCCCTCAATATAAGGAAGATAATCTTTTCCGTTATCTGTGAACTTATTAAAATAACTCCACACACGAGCCTCACAGAAACGACGTGCACCAAAATCAAGAGGAGCATAGGCTAATGAAAAGCTAAAGTCTTTGTTTACTCCATTAAAATATCCCTTCTCACGGGCAAAAGAAACGACATCCGGAGAGTACATGCAGTTTTCCTTGTCGTTCATATCAAACTGGTGGATACGTGACTGGTTAGCATGTGCCGAGATACAATCATCGGGCACACGTACAGCTACCCAAACCGCTCCACGGATGCCAGGACCTTTACCAATCATTTCCATAATCCATATCTCGTTCGGATCGGCAATAGTAAAGGATTCTCCTTCGCTATAGTAGCCGTATTGCTGCACCAAATCGGTCATGATCTTAATAGCTTCACGGGCAGTGCGCGAACGTTGCAAACCGATATAAATCAGACTTCCGTAATCGATAATCCCTGTAGAATCGGCCAATTCCGGACGTCCGCCGAAAGTTGTCTCACCAATGGTAACCTGATATTCATTCATATTACCGACTACATTGTAAGTTTGGCGTGCCTGCTCTATTTCTCCCAGATACTTACCGGTATCCCATTCATAAACTTTCAACATCGTACCTTTTGGATAGGTAGCAGCCGGATAATGATAAAGTTCTCCGAATAAACCATACGAGTCGGCAGAATAGGAAACAATCGTCGAACCATCGGCAGACGCATTCTTTCCGACAATCAGATTGGTGCAGGCGAAGGTGTTCGCCACAGCCGCCATCAATACAGCGGCACAAAGAATAATTCTTCTCTTCATAATAAATATATGATTCACTTTTAATAATTTACCAAACAAAGCTTTCACGGGCCACTGTTTCATTTCCACAATAATCGGTCACTGTAAATTCAACAGTGTGCTTGCCTCCCTTCTTTACGTGTTTCGGGTCCAATGTACATTCCCAGTACGATTTCACAATATTGGGACGTCCGAAAAGCGCATACTTTCCGTCAATCGTTCCGCGATAGGAAGCTATTCCCGTGCCCTGATCTTTCAGCCGATAAACAATCTTTCCGTTTCTTCCCCACTGATTCTTGTTGACAGGGATAATCTCCGGCGGGATGGTATCGATGGCAACAGTGTAAGTTCCCAACTCCCGGATAGATGCTTTCATGTATCCGTCTTCATACTTTCCGCCTACGCTGTACTTTCCTCCCTTCGGAGTTACGCAGGCCACATAATATTTCGTCGTATCAGCAATTGGTTTTCTACGTAACCCGATACACAGCACACAAGCTGCATGTAGCGGAATCGCTTTATCATTCAGCTGATAAGTAAAAGCAACGGCACCACTATCCGCTTTCACCTGATAATTGAGGGGAACATCATCATACAACATGCCTTTCGGAACAACCAGGTTCAATCCCGGTTCTTGTAGATAATTAGTCTTATTCCAGGTAAAATAATATTTCTCCCGATGACTCAACGGTTCAATCGGTTGCTTCCGGCCCCGTACGGTGAAACTATATTTGGAAGTGTTTCCGAAAGCATCTTTTAGTGTATATAAAAACTGATAATCCCGTTCTTCGTCAATCGTCACCAACCCACGGTTGTCATTCGATGCTTTTAGCAGACGCAAAGTGTTCCCCGGATCAATGAATGATTTCATATATTGTCCGTAAGTCCATGAATTAATCATCCGGTTCTCTTCCTGCGAAAAACGATCTACGGTGCTGCGAAATATTTCATTTCCATCTACCGTAAGCACAACCGAATAAACACCATAATGGTTACTTACTCCATCCATGTAATCGTATGCTTTGATCCCCACACCTATCATTCTCCATGCTTCCACCGGACATTCACTATTGGGAAGGATGGTTTTATTCTCTTGCTTTCCATCCACTACTCCTTTACCTCGTTGTGGGAAAAACATAATGCCATCCGCTTTCGGAGCACGCGTATCTTTTATTTTCGACTGAAAGAAAGGCATAGGATCAATATAATCTCCCGATTCCGTTTCAAATACATCCAGGTGAAGATGCGGGCCGAACGAATATCCGGTGTTTCCGCTCCATGCGATCTGCTGACCTCCTTTCACCGGATATTCTCCCGGTTCGGGAACGATCTCTACTTCCCAATTTTCTTCTTCATACTGCAGTTTCTCCACCCTTTCGGCAATGGGAGAAACAAAACCACTCAAATGACGGTTGATAGTTGAATAGCCATTGTGATAACAGACATCAAGTACATATCCCGAACCATTCGTGACGCGAATACGCGAAATATAGCCATCAGCGAGAGCTCGGACGGGTTTACCGATAACTCCGCCTGTCTTAAAATCCAGTCCGCCGTGGAAGTGATTAGAGCGGATTTCTCCAAAGTTTCCACTCAATGTAAGAGGAAAGTCAAAAGGGGGCACAAAGGTTGCTTGCTTCTTCTCTTGTCCATACCCTCCGATGCAGCAAGCCAGCATCAGAGCAGTAATATATCGTCTCATCATTCCGTTCACTTTTTTACTCCCGCAAATGTACACTATTCCCACTAAACTATGAAATATCCGAGGAGAATGATGACCATAGATACTAGTTAATAATTCTTTTTAATGTTATATTCATTGCAAATTAGTATTCATTATGTTATTTATATTAGTACTTTTGTAGCCGTTTTTTAATTATAATTAAAAGTTAGAAACTCAATGAGAATGTATGTCAAAGTAATGGCAGCGGTCATTGCATGTATATTGCTGAGTGGAGAAACGCTCTCGGCATTTGCAACTACCCCCGCTACAGAAAATCTGAGTTGGTTTAAAAAGAAAAAGAAAAAACCAGAAGAGAAAGAAGAGGAGAGCAAAAGCGACTACGAGAAATTAGTGGAAGGCAGTAAAACGACCAAAGGGATGTTTGCTGTACATCAAAAGAAGAATGATTATTATTTTGAGATTCCCACCTCACTTTTGGGACGTGATTTATTAGTTGTCAATAAGCTGCAACGAGTTCCTGCCGAACTTAACGATGCGGGCGTAAACCGCGGAGTAAACTATGAGAATCAGATGGTTTGCATGGAATGGGACAAAGCAACGGGCAAACTAATGTTACGACAACAACGTCCATTACCTCTGGCCCCCCAAACGGATGCTATCTTCCGTTCGGTAAAGGATAATTTTATCTCACCATTGATTGCCGCATTCAAGATCGAAGCGGTCAATGCAGATTCTACGGCATTAGTAATCAAGGTGAATGATATTTATGATGGTACGGAAACCAGTATCAATAACGTATTTACCAATATCAATCTGGGTACTTCAGCCATCAAGAATTTATCACGTATTCTATCCATCAAATCCTTTTCAAACAATGTCGTGGCAACTTCCGAGTTGACTACCCGGGTAACAGAAGGCACTACTACTGTTTATGTAACGGTGGAAGTTAGTTCTTCTATTCTCTTACTGCCCGAAAAGCCGATGATGGGACGATTCGACAATCAGAAGGTCGGTTATTTCACGAATCCGTTATTAAGTTTCAGTGATGCACAGCAGCGTACGGATAAGACACAGTATATCACCCGCTGGCGCATGGAACCCAAACCGGAAGACCGGGAGGCTTATCTGAATGGTCAGATGGTGGAACCTGCCAAACCAATTGTCTTCTACATTGACAATTCAACTCCTTACCAATGGCGTTCGTACATAAAGAGAGGTATCGAGGACTGGCAGATTGCTTTTGAAAAGGCTGGTTTCAAGAATGCGATTATCGCCAAAGAAATCACGGACAGTATGCATGTAGACATGGATGATGTCAATTACTCCGTACTGACTTACGCTGCTTCGGAAAAGAAAAATGCAATGGGACCTTCTCTGTTAGATCCCCGTTCCGGAGAAATCCTGGAAGCCGATATTATGTGGTGGCACAATGTGCTTTCTATGGTACGTGAATGGATTACTGTCCAGACCGGAACAGTGTGTCCGGAAGCACGTAATGTGCAATTGCCTGATGCTTTGATGGGAGATGCCATTCGATTTGTAGCCTGTCATGAAGTAGGCCACTCTTTGGGCCTCCGCCACAATATGATGGGTTCATGGGCTTTCCCGACAGACTCATTACGTTCTGAGGCATTCACTTCCAGAATGAATTCTACCGCTTCATCCATCATGGATTATGCACGATTCAATTATATCGCACAGCCTGGAGATGGCGTGAAAGTTCTTTCTCCGCATATCGGTCCTTATGACATGTTCGCCATCGAATATGGGTATCGTTGGTACGGAAAGAATACTCCGGAAGAAGAAAAGGATATTTTATTCGATTTCTTGAGCAAACATACTGATCGGCTTTATAAATATAGTGAAGCACAGGATGTCCGCGATGCGGTAGATCCACGTGCACAGAACGAAGATTTAGGTGATGATCCGGTTCGTTCTTCTTTACTTGGCATTGAGAATCTGAAACGTATCGTTCCACAAATTCTTCAATGGACTACTACCGGTGAGAAGGGACAAACTTATGAAGAAGCATCTCGCCTCTACTATGCCGTAATCAACCAATGGAACAACTATTTATATCATGTCCTTGCCAATATTGGCGGTATCTACATTGAAAATACAATCGTAGGAGACGGCGTTAAAACTTACACATTCGTAGAGAAAGAGAAACAACAAGCTTCACTGAAATTTCTGATGGATGAAGTTTTGACATACCCTAAATGGTTGTTTGACACGGAAGTAGGACAATATACTTATCTGCTTCGCAATACTCCCATCGGAAAACAGGAGAATGCTCCGACACAAATCTTAAAGAACGCCCAAGCCTATATCCTTTGGGATTTACTTGGCAATACTCGTTTGATGCGTATGATAGAAAATGAATCTGTCAACGGAAAGAAAGCCTTTACAGTAGTGGAACTTATGGACGGACTTCATAAGAACATTTTCGGTGTTACCGAACGTGGTGGTATCCCTAACGTTATGGAACGTTCTTTGCAGAAAAACTTCCTCGATGCATTACTTACAGCCGCTGCAGAACCTGAAGCCGTTAAAATCAACAAGAAGATTGCCAACGAACATTTCTTGCTTGACCACGCTACTCCTTTCTGCAGCTGTTACGCTGCCGAACAACGTGCACTTCGTCAGGAAGACCGGATGGGTGCTCCACGTGTACTCAATTTCTATGGCAGTCAACTCAACCGTATTTCAGATGCTATTTCTGTGAAACGCGGTGAATTATTACGTATCAAGAAGTTGTTGCAGAACCGTCTCGGAACTTCCGATACCGCTGCACGCTATCATTATGAGGACATGATTCTGCGTATTAATACGGCTTTAGGAATCAAATAAAACCACTTATTACTTTAACTATCTACATTAATGAGAAAAAAATACTTGTGCATTCTTATATGCCTCTTTGCAAATGCGCTGGCCTTTGCCAGCGCTGCTAATCGTACAATCACCGGAGTCGTTATATCCGGTGAAGATAATGAACCTCTGATCGGCGCTTCCGTATATGTTAACGCAGACGATTTGAAAAAGGCCGGAGCATCACAGACTTCTCTAGGTACTATCACTGATATGGATGGTAAATTCTCCATTTCCATTCCGGAAAAGGTGACTAGGTTACATTGTAGTTATATAGGATTTGAAGAACAAGACATCGTTTTGCAAGCAGGAAAAGATACTTATCGTATTGTACTTCAAGCTTCTGCACACACATTGGGAGACGTCGTAGTAACCGGTTATCAAGAACTGGAACGTCGTAAACTGACTGCTGCCATTGCCAAAGTAGATGTTACAGATGGAATGGTAGGTGCTGCAAAAAGTATCGACCAGGCATTAGCGGGACAAATCGCCGGTGTGGCTGTAACGACAACTTCCGGTGCACCGGGAGCTCCAGCACGTATTCGTATTCGTGGTACTGCTTCACTGAATGGAACACAAGACCCGCTGTGGGTATTGGATGGAATACCATTGGAAGGGACTGATATTCCAGAAATCAACAAAGATAACGATAATGACATCGTAAATATGTCACAATCTTCTATCGCAGGTTTAAGTCCAAACGACATTGAAAGCATTACGATATTAAAAGATGCAGCTGCTACTGCTATCTATGGTGCACGTGCTGCAAATGGCGTAATTGTGGTAACAACCAAAAGAGGAAAAACCGGAAAACCTGTTATTAACTTCAATACTAAATTGACTTATACTCCAAATCTCAATACTTCACGACTCAACTTACTAAACTCGGAAGAGAAAGTCGATTTGGAACTTCAATTATTAAAAGAAGCACGGTTTGACATATTATGGGGATTAACAGATCCGATACCGGTATTTCCTGAAAAAGGAAAAGTTGCTGCTATCATGAAGCAATATAACTTAATAGACATCTATAAAGAACAGGGGTGGAACGGACTGACACCTGAAGCCCAAAATTCTATAAACAAACTGAAAACAATCAATACAGACTGGAATGATATATTATTCAGAGATGCTTTCACGCAAGAATATAACTTTAGCATTTCTGGTGGTAGCGAAAAGGTTACTTATTACAACTCACTTGGTTATGTCAAAGAAAACGGAAATGTACCAGGTGTAAGCATGAGCCGTTTTAATCTGACCAGTAAAACGTCTTACCAAATCAACAAAATATTAAAAATTGGAATGTCTATTTTTGCCAACAGACGCAAGAATAACACATTTATGACTGATACTTACGGACTTATTAACCCTATATATTATTCACGTATCGCCAACCCTTACTTTGCTCCGTTTGACGAACAAGGAAACTACCTTTACGATTACGACGTAGTCAGAAGTAATGAAACAGATGAAAAGCAAGGCTTCAATATATTCGAAGAACGAGCAAATACCAATAAAGAGTCTGTCACCACAGCCATCAATTCTATCTTTGATGTTCAGCTACGTTTTAACGATCAGTGGAAAGTTTATTCACAGATTGGTGTGCAATGGGATCAATTGTCGCAAGAAGAATATGCCGGGATAAATTCATATAATATTAGGAATATACGTGAAACCAATAAATATTGGAAAAATGGTGTACAAACCTATCTTATACCAGAAGGAGGCATGCTTAAAACAACTAATAGTACAACCTCACAACTCACATGGAAAATCCAGGGAGAATACAAAAACACATTTGGGGATATACATGACATACAAATAATGGCTGGTTCGGAAATTCGCAAAAACTGGGTAGACAACCAAGCCTCAACCGGATACGGATATGATCCCAAGAAACTAACATTCCAGAATCTCATATTTAAAGATGAAGCACAAGCCAATGATTGGAATCTAAAAACTAAATCGTACAAGGAAAACGCTTTTGCTTCTTTCTTTGCCAATGGTTCATATACTTTAATGAATCGTTATACATTGGGAGGAAGTGTGCGCATGGATGGTTCTGATTTATTCGGAGTAGATAAGAAATACCGTTTCTTACCAATCTATTCGGTAAGTGGTTTGTGGCGTTTATCTAATGAATCGTTCATTAGACAATACAAATGGATTGATAATTTAGCTCTTCGCCTTTCTTATGGTTTACAAGGAAATATTGATAAGGGAACCTCTCCATTCCTAGTCGGGAAATATGATAATGTGAATATTTTACCTGGTTACAGTGAAGAAAATATTATTATCAATAGTGCTCCCAACAGTAAATTACGCTGGGAAAAAACAGCATCTTACAATTTAGGAATGGATTTTTCCGTACTCAATCAAGCCATCAATCTTAGTGTAGATTACTACTATAGAAAAGGAACAGACTTAATTGGTTCTAAAGCATTAGCTTTGGAAAATGGATTCACTAATATGTCTATAAACTGGGCTAGTATGGAAAATAAAGGTGTAGAAGTAAATCTGCAGACACGTAATATCACCACTAAAAACTTCTCTTGGTACACTACTTTCAACTTCGCATATAATCAAAATAAAGTACTAAAAGTACTTACAGATAAAAGCCAAGTGACTCCTAGTCTGGAAGGATATCCTGTAGGTGCAATCTTTGCGCTAAAAACAAAAGGTATAAATCCTGATACAGGACAAATCTATCTTGAGAATAAAGAGGGCAAAGCTGTCACTGTAGAAGAATTATTTAGAATGACATCGAATGAAGACGGACTTGGCACTTACCAAATAGGACCGAATAGCGAAGAACAAAGAGATTTCTACAGCTATGTCGGAACGTCAGACGCTCCCTATACGGGCGGTTTTCTAAATACGTTCAATTACCGAAATTGGGAACTGAATCTGAATTTTTCATATAATTTTGGAGCACACGTAAAAACAACTCCAAGTTATAATGTGTCTGACTTAGATCCAGGACGCAATATGAATAGAGACATACTGGATAGATGGACACCGGAAAATAAAACAGGAAAATTCCCTGCATTAGCAACGTATAACTACAATCCGGCTGACTACTACTTGTTCAGTACTCGAAATGACATTTACAGATCACTGGACATCTGGGTAAAAAAACTAAGCTTTGTACGCTTACAAAATATTCGTCTTGCTTATCGGGTGCCATCCGAATGGCTGCATAAACTAAGTATCGGCGGAGCAACTGTAGGATTAGAGGCTCGTAACCTATTCGTTATCAGCTCTAATTATGATAATTATATGGATCCGGAGTCAATGGGCAACCTATACTCTACCCCAGTTCCCAAATCCATTACCTTCAATCTAAGTCTTAACTTTTAAAAAATATATTATGACAAAGAAAATATATTATATATTCACATTAATAGGAAGCCTGTTATTATCTTCTTGTGATAGTTATTTGGACATACAGCCAGTAGGCCAAGTAATTCCCAATACGCTAGCTGAATACAGAGCTTTATTCACAACAGCTTACAATACAGCACTCAATGACAGAGGAATATGCGAAATCAGAACAGATATCGCAACCATATTACAGTCTGATGCCACTTCCAAAAATTCTTTAGGAGATGTTGAAAAATGGAATGATGTTAATCCGAATGCAAGTACGAGACAATTTGGATGGGCGGCCTATTATACCAATATCTATTATGCCAACGCAATCATCGATAAAAAAGATGAAATATCAGAAGGAAGTCAAGAAGATATTAATCAATTAGTTGGAGAAGCTTACCTCATGAGAGCATATATGCACTTTATATTGGTCAATCTTTATGGACAACCTTATACAGCTGCCGGAGCATTAGAAACCAAAGCAGTTCCTCTCAAACTCAATACTGATTTAGAAGAAATACCATCACGAAACACTGTAAAAGAAATATATACCTCTATATTGTCTGATATAGAAACAGCAAGGAAACTGATTAATAAAAAAGAATGGGAAGTTCAATATTCATACCGTTTCTCAACATTGTCAGTAGATGCTATGGAATCACGGGTATATTTATACATGGGTGAATGGGGCAAATCTTATGAATCTTCGGAACGTGTACTAGCCGGAAAATCAACATTAGTGAACCTAAACAATGAAGGAGACAAACTTCCTAATGAATTTACATCTGTAGAAATGATCACTGCCTATGAAATTTTCCCGAATAGCGATTATGCCGGATCACTCTTACTGTACCCTGCATTTTTACAAGAATATGAGGAAGGAAAAGATCTACGCCCAAACAAGTACTATCAAGCAAATAAAAATGGAGATTATACTTCTATCAAAAGTGGTGAATCTAAATTCAAATGTACTTTCCGCACTGGAGAGTTTTATTTAAATTCAGCAGAAGCTGCTGCACATTTAAACAAATTGCCTGAAGCACGTTCACGACTTCTAAAGTTAGTAGAGAATCGTTATACACCAGAAGGTTATGAACAAAAGAAGAATGAAATAAATGCGATGAGCCAAGAAAAGCTAATCACAGAAATTCTGAAAGAACGCGCTCGTGAGCTTGCTTTTGAAGGACATCGCTGGTTTGATTTACGCCGAACTACTCGACCAGAAATCAAAAAAGAAATAGAAGATGTGACCTACACACTTGTACAAGATGATTCCCGCTATACATTGCGTATTCCACAAGATGCAATTGATGCCAATCCTGGATTATTAAACTAATAACATATTACCATCTATATTCTTATAGATATCACTAAATAACAAACTATAAAAAACTCTCTTTACCAAAAGCGTAAGGGGAGTTTTTTTATTCTGTCCACTAACTACTTTATATTTTATCTACACATCTCGTCCATCGCTAAATCTTTATCCCCCAAAAGAATTGCCGATTAACAGAAAATCCATATCTTTGTAGCGACTTATTACGATTAATAACGTAGAAGCGTTTAGAATATTATCTCTATTCAGAATCTGGTAAATTCTTTAATTGGGGAGATAATGGCAACTAAGCGTTCACGTCTTTGTTATATGCAAGGGCGTGGACTCTGTTGTTCATTTCCCAATAGGCTTACCAGAGCCTTGAATAGAATGAACTAACGACGTCCACGCTTCTCTTGTATATATATGGTATCCGGACGCTTACCACACAAACAATAAAGAAAATGAGCAGCACTATTACAAAGTTCTTCGCTTCTTTTTTAGCTTATGGGGTAGCTAATAAGAAAAAGCGCTTCTCGGCCATTGGCCGTTTCTCTGAAGGATTGGCACCGGTTAAAGGAAAAATCCAATGGGGATACATTAATAAAGAATATGACGTTGTCATTCCTCTAATGTATGAACGGGCTTTCTCGTTTAAAGAAGGATTAGGGATGGTAGTACTCAATTCTCAATACGGATTCATCGACCATACCGGACAAATACGGATTCCGTTTAAATACGCAGCCGCTCACTCGTTTGAGCAAGAATGTGCACGAGTATGTCACGATGGATTATGGGGACTGATTGACAGACAAGGAAACTACATTCTTCCACCGACTTACAGTCAAATAGAGCTATTCGCGGAAGGATTAGCCCTCGTCTCACTACACAACAAAGTAGGATTCATTAATAAGAAAGGAGAAGTTGTCATTCCGTTGGAATATGATAATGGATGCTCTTTTTCTGAAGGATTGGCTGCTGTTTGCATTGAAAGCCAGTCATCCAAGTGGGGATACATAAACAAAGATAATGAAGAAGTACTTCCTTTTAAGTACGATATTGCAGAACCCTTTTATAACAACATAGCTCGAGTGGGTCTCTATGGAAAAAACATGAAAATCAACAAGCAGGGCAGTGAATGTCTATAAAACAACCACTCTACGCATTTATTCATCTCAACACGCGAAGACATTCTGTTCTAAAACATCCCCTTACGAATAACAACGTAAGGGGATTTTTCGTACTTTCGAACACGTTAAATCTTTAATACGCAACATTATGATTATCGGAGTACCAAAGGAAATCAAAAACAATGAGAACCGTGTAGGCATGACACCTTCGGGAGTGGCTGAAGTGGTAAAACAAGGGCATCGGGTATTTATCCAACATACAGCGGGAATAAATAGCGGTTTTCCGGATGAAGCATATCAAGCTGTCGGCGCACATATCCTGCCAACAATAGAAGATATTTACGCCACTGCCGAGATGATCGTAAAGGTGAAAGAGCCGATAATCACTGAATATAACTTAATAAGAAAAGGACAGTTACTATTCACTTATTTCCATTTTGCTTCCGACAGGGAGTTAACCCTTGCCATGCTCTCCAACAAATCAATATGCCTGGCTTACGAAACTGTAGAAGAAGCAGACCACACATTACCTTTATTAATTCCGATGAGCGAAGTTGCCGGACGTATGTCTATTCAGGAAGGTGCCCGTTTCCTGGAAAAGCCGCAAGGTGGAAAAGGTATTCTTTTGGGAGGTGTGCCAGGTGTTAAACCGGCTAAAGTATTAATTTTAGGTGGCGGAATCGTAGGTAGCAATGCTGCGCAAATGGCTGCGGGAATGGGGGCAGACGTCACTATCACAGATATAAATCTGGCACGTTTGCGCTATTTGAGTGAAACACTTCCTAAGAATGTAAAGACATTGTATGCATCCGAACTAAGAATCAGAAAAGAATTGCCGGATGTTGATTTAGTTATCGGTTCCGTATTGATTCCCGGCGATAAAGCACCGCATCTGATTACTAAAGAGATGCTTTCGATGATGCAACCCGGCACAGTATTAGTAGATGTAGCGATTGACCAGGGAGGATGTTTCGAGACTTCTCACCCAACCACCCACAGTGCACCGACCTATATTGTAGACGGAATCATTCATTATGCAGTAGCTAATATTCCGGGAGCCGTACCTTATACTTCCACTCTTGCACTGACTAATGCTACCCTCCCCTACGTGATCGCTTTAGCAAATAAAGGATGGAAAAAAGCCTGCAAAGATAATCCGGCATTGGCTCTCGGACTGAATATTGTAGAAGGAAAAATCGTTTATAAAGCTGTAGCCGATGTATTTGGTTTGAAATACGAACCTGTCAGCCTATCATAAATGGGAATTTATATTTCTCCACAGCTTGCTGATAAGATTCAACCAATTCATTCATCACCTCTGCCACCGACTGTCGACGGGATATAATTGCCGAGACTTGTCCTATTTCCAGTTCACCTTCTTCCAAGTCACCTTCGAAGATACCTTTCTTGGCACGTCCGCGTCCGAGCAAAGTTCTTAATTCTTCGGAAGTAGCACCACTATCTTCAGCCTTCTCCACCGCTTCACGAAAAGCATTCTTTACCAATCGTGTCGGAGCCAGCTTTTTCAATAACAACTTAGTATCCCCTTCACCAAGACTCAAACAATAATCTTTAAATACCGGACTCGCAGAACTCTCTTCAGTCAGCGCAAAACGTGTTCCTATTTGTACGCCTTCGGCCCCCAACACCATAGCAGCCAATATTCCTTCTCCTGTACCAATACCTCCCGCGGCTATCAAAGGTAATGTTGTAGCCTCACGTACAGCCGGAATCAAACAGAAAGTCGTTGTTTCTTCCCGTCCATTATGCCCTCCGGCTTCAAAGCCTTCGGCCACTACTGCGTCCACCCCGGCTTCCTCACATTTCACAGCAAAACGAGAAGAAGATACGACATGAACAACTGTTATTCCACGTTCCTTCAACCATCCCGTCCATGTTTTCGGATTTCCGGCAGAGGTAAAAACAATCTTCACTCCCTCTTCCACCACAATATTCATAATCTCTTCTATCTGGGGATACATCAAAGGGATATTCACGCCAAAGGGAAACTTTGTGGCCGCATTACATTTACGGATATGTTCACGTAAAGTGTCCGGATGCATAGAACCGGCACCGATCAATCCCAATCCGCCGGCATTGCTCACGGCAGAAGCAAGACGCCAGCCGCTACACCACACCATGCCACCTTGAATAATAGGATATTGAATACCCAGAAGGGAAGTAATTCTATTCATAATTAATAATTTATCTATGTGTTAATATGTTGATGTACATTATACATTGTTACATCAACACATCATTATAACGTCTTCAGCGGGCAATCTGTTCGATGGGTTTATTTATCAACACAGTTGTAGAATCTCCATAAGTTCTCAAAACTTCCAATGTGCGGGCGCGGTTATCTCTGCCTTTCTTATTCCAGAACTCTTTGGTAAAGACAGCCATCAAGTCAAGTCCGCCGACCGTTCCGCCATTGATATACACTCCGCTCCCACCAAACAAGGGAATAGGTGCGTCCATCACTACCGAATTCACCATCATTCCATTGGCACGTTCACTCAACTGTCGGAAACGTACTCCGCTCGCCTGTATCTCATCCAAAGATTTACGCACCCCTTTCGCCATCGGATTACGTGCCCAGTTCGAGTAGGATCTTTGATGGCGTATCTCATAGAAAGGATCTCCCCGCCAAGTGTTTTTATCAATCTTTATCTTCTTCTGATAGATAGGATCCCAGTTATAACGGGTATTCGCCTTATATGGCATCAAACTCAACACCACTTTCGGTTTAGGCAAAGCTTCAGGAAGCGATTCATCAGGCATCATCCAGCTTTTCTCCTCCGACATTCGGGGAGTACCGACTGCAGTCCCGAAATCAATCGACTTTACAGCATCCATATTCAAATGCAATTCCTGGTCACTCTCCAGCAATTTCTTCAAATGCAAAGAGTCTTGCGCCGTCCATACTTGCGAATATGCAAATAAAGCCGTCAGGCACAGTACCATCGTTGCAATAAACCGTTTCAATCTATCCATCCTCTATCCTCTTTCATTACCTATTATTTGGGAGCGCTTCATATGCAATACACATATGTTTCTCACTTACGTTATCACTCATATTCTTCAATGAGAAGCGGTCTTTTGAGTGTAGCAATCCCCTGTCAGCAGCATAAGACTACTGATACAAACAAACGTTCCCACATGAATGTTTCCTATTTTTTACTTTCCGAAGGCTCCTCCTTTGTTACCACCAACGATAACCTGATCCACAAAGCGGCTCATCGTAGCACGGATCGATCGTCCATCTTGTTTTCGGATATTGGCGTTCTTCCCACCAATTACGATAACAAGCGGCCGCATCGAGCACTTCCTCATCAGTCAGGAAATAGATTGCTTCATAATTTTCAGCATTCGCCAATACCATTTTGCAACCTAATGACGGAGGTGTGCCCTGACGGATAGACTCAATCACCCAAAGCATACACTCACCCAACCGAATTTTACCGTTGTTCATATTATAAACTGACGGAAAAGAAGGAATAATAGTCAGATCTTCTGCATATTTTAAAAGTTCGGGGATGTCCTCTTCCGTGAAATGAGGAACCTCCACCACCCCTTTTTCATTCTTCATCTTGTACGTACCCGACTTCAATTGTTTCACAAAAAGGGCAACATCCGGATTGTTATAATCCATTTCTTCGCTGGTGCATCCTGTAAAAGATACGATGAGGCAAACAGCCATCCACAGCATTAGTAGTGTTTTTTTCATTTTCATAAGGATTAATACGTCATGCGAAGTCCGCAAAGTAAATTAAAATTAGTCGGCCGTTTCGTTCGTACCGTAGCCAGTTTCGAATCTGTCTTGAAATGACGCGAAACTCCGGGTTCGGCAAAAACAGCAAGTCGGTCATTAATCTTATAATTGATTCCAATACCGGCAGTCACTGCCAGTTGGATAGGTTCTTCTTTAAAACTGTTGTCCGGCGCACCGGCGATACATTTATCGACTATTCCTCCTACGGTAGCGTAAAGGTCTATTTTCTTCGTATCTACCAGTGTCACATTTACTTTAACGGGGATACCCAGATAGTGCAAATGCTGTCCTGCCGAACGAAGGTTTGAATAAAGTAATCCGGTTTCTATTGCGAGAGATTCGTTTAACTTACGTTCTACCGTTACCCCTGCGGAAACCGGCATTTTATACGTACCATTATCAGCCGGAAGCGCCGTGCCTACCTGAACTTTCATCGCCCAGCGATGCTTTTTCATAGCTTTAGGTTGAGCCACATTCACATTCGATTGTTCTTCCGGAGCAACAGATGATTCCGTATCACCGTTTATTGCCTGCCAATAGCCGTTATTCCCTTGATTACCATATCGGTTGCCATTTCCTGTAGAAGTGGTGGCAGAAAAAGAAAACGACATGGAGAAAGTGATAGAAAGCGAATCTTCCTCCTCTGTGTATTGTGACAGCATACCGTAAGACTTTGGAGCCGGTTTCGGCAACACCGGTTCTACCGGCAACGGTAACTGATTGACGCGTATTCCATCTCCATCCATCTGTCCTCCATTTGTCACGGCTATCTTTGTAAATGCTTCTTCCATTTCTTCTTTGGGAGAGAAATACAAGAAAGTAGCCGACGAGGCCGCCAAAACGAGCAATACAGATGCCGCAGCCGCCACACGGAAGAGCAGAATCCGACGACGATGCTGGCAAGCCACAGGTATTTCCTGCGAGAGCTCTTCCCAAAAGCCATCCCGTACACTCATCCCTGCATCAGCGAGACGCGTGCGAAACAGATCGGTTATTTCATCATTTTCTTTCTTCATGATTCCTATACTCTTTAATTCTTTTTGCTAACAAATACTTGGCCCGGTGCAACTGCGAAGTAGACGAATGTTCTTTAATGTGAAGCATCTTGGCTATCTCCTTGTGCGATTTCTCTTCAAACACATAAAGGTTGAAAACAGTTCGGCAACCATCCGGCAATTCGGCAATAAAAGCCATCAATTGCTCTTCGGAGATTCCAGCCCCTCCTCCCGAGTCCGATATATCCGGTATATCGGGAAGCTGCTCTTCATGCACTACCAACTGGCTGACTCGTTTCTCCCGCCGCAGGAAATCGAGTGATTGAGTAACCATCACCCGGGTGATCCATGTACAGAGCGAAGACTCGCCCCGGAACGAGAAGTTGGTAAAAATCTTGATGAAACCGTCATGCAGTACATCGTGCGCCGCATCCATATCGCCCGTATAGCGGAAACATACCGCCAGCATCTGTTTGGAATAGAGGGTGTAAAGTTCCTTTCGGGCTGAATCCTTTCCTGCCCGACAGCCCTTTATCAGTTCTATCTCGTTTTCCAAAGTCAATTACTTTTTTTTAAAATCGAACGTATGTCTGCGTCGTTTACTCATTAGACGCAAATGTTTGAGGAATGCTGCAAGGAATATTGCTAAAAGAAGTTAAACAGAAAGAAAATCACCACAGAAGACGCAGAGTACACAGAGGTTTTAAACTTACTTCATAGGAAGAATTTCCTATCATTGTTCCTCTGTGTACTCTGCGTCCTCTATGGCGAAAAAAAATCAGCACGCTTTGAAACTCATATCCAGTCCTTTCACTGAATGAGTCAAAGCTCCTACCGAGATGAAGTCTACGCCACATTCGGCATAGTCACGGAGGGTGTCAAAGGTAATGCCGCCCGAAGATTCGGTTTCGTATTTGCCTGCTACCATCTCCACTGCTTTCTTAGTCATTTCGGGAGTGAAGTTATCAAACATGATACGATCCACTCCGCCGAGGTCAAGAACTTGTTGCAGTTCGTCGAAGCTGCGGACTTCTATTTCTATTTTCAGGTCTTTGCCTTTTTCCTTGCAATATTCTTTAGCGCGAGTGATGGCTTTGTCGATACCTCCGGCAAAGTCTACGTGGTTGTCTTTCAGAAGAATCATATCGAACAAACCAATACGATGGTTTACTCCACCACCGATTTTCACTGCCATTTTTTCGAGGATGCGCATACCGGGAGTTGTCTTACGGGTGTCGAGCACACGGGTATTTGTTCCTTCCAATACCTTTGCATATTTGCGGGTCATGGTTGCGATGCCGCTCATACGCTGCATCACGTTCAACATCAGGCGTTCGGTTTGAAGCAAAGATTGCACTTTTCCTTCCACTACCATTGCTACATCGCCCGGTTTCACTTCTGTTCCGTCGTTGATAAACACTTCCACTTTCATGGTGGGGTCGAAGCGGTTGAAGATTTCTTTGGCTACTTCGATACCTGCCAATACGCCGGCTTCTTTGATAAGCAATTTTGATTTTCCCATTGCCGTAGCGGGAATACATGAAAGGGTGGTATGATCGCCATCACCTATATCTTCTGCAAAAGCAAGATCGATCAACTTGTCGATCAGTTCTTTTTCCTTATTCATTGATCTTGTCAATTCTTATTTGATGTATTAAATATTGATTCTGCACTTTCTTAAGGAAGCAATTCACACGAAAGTTTCCATTAGTAGTAGCCAACGTACCGATAACGAAACTTGATTCGTCTCGTTTTCCCTGATGGTTCACGTTAAATCCGCTGACTTTATTCTTCGTAAAGAATTCCTGCATCATAGCTGTTGCTTTCTGTTTGTCAACGTTTGTCGAGCGACCTTGGAGCACCAGGTTTACCTTGTCCCCCATATACTTACTTAGCTCTTGCGAGCTTCCTCTTTTAAATGCCGTAATCACTCCTGCCGGTATCTCTTGCGCCATTAGCAACGAGAGGGAAAGAAGCAATGCGGTCATTCCTACGAGCACTCGTTTGTTCATAATTACAAGCTTTTAAGTTGAAGTTTAAAGGCTTAAACTTTCAACTAATGATAGGCAAAGGTAAGCATTAATTGCAGAATAACATAAAAAATGCCTATTTTTGTGCAATAATCAGAATTGTAGACGTATGAAAACAACCCTGCTCGTCGTAGGACGAACCGTAGAACAACACTATATCACTGCCATCAACGACTATATCCAGCGTACCAAACGCTATATCACTTTTGACATGGAAGTGATTCCCGAACTGAAAAACACGAAGAGTCTTTCAATGGAAGTACAGAAAGAAAAGGAAGGAGAACTGATACTGAAAGCTCTTCAACCGGGTGACGTCGTGGTGCTGCTCGATGAGCACGGGAAAGAAATGCGTTCTCTTGAGTTTGCCGAATATATGAAGCGGAAAATGAATACGGTGAATAAACGATTGGTGTTCATTATCGGAGGCCCTTATGGCTTTTCAGAAAAAGTGTATCAGGCAGCACACGAAAAGATTTCAATGTCGAAGATGACTTTTTCTCATCAAATGATTCGACTGATATTCGTGGAGCAGATTTATCGGGCAATGACAATATTAAATGGAGGACCATATCATCACGAATAAAGTATTCCCAATATAGTGTCAAAAGGAGTAGCCTATTTGGCTACTCTGAATTAAACAGTTTCTTTGTAAGCTACAACCCGATAATATAGAAATAAAAAATATCAGAATAGTCTATCCCAATTCATCAGAATATAACTTATCAAATACCTTAATCAGTTTCCCCTCATTAGCAATCAAATTACGAAGTTCCGCCAACCGACCTGCGTTATCCGATTGAGGTATCCATAGTTTCAGATACCCTCCTTCTGCATATTTATCAGTAAGATGTTTCCGGAAGCGGGCATATTGCCCCTCTTTATCCATTTCCGGATAATGGGATAGCCCATATTGAACGGTACGACGCAAGGTGATTTCGGGATCTATAATTCGGTCGGCCTCGGCAACAATCATTCCATAAATTGTTCTGGGAACTTGTTTATTAGAGGCCCGATGATCTTCTATCGCTTCTTTCATTTGCAACAGTTGTTCTTCGGTAAACCAACGACGTAAAGTTTCATCAGCTAACAAAACTTTACCGGAGGCTATATGATGAAACTCACGCCCTTCATACAATCCCAAATCGTGATAAGCTGCAATGACGTAAACCATCGAATAATCGACTTCATAATGCGTCGCTAATTTCAGACTTTCCTCAATCACCTTTTCTACATGATCGACTTGATGCGCTTTATCAAAGTGGGCATATTGAGGGATAATATGTTTGCGAACATAGCTTTGTAATTCAGCGGGCACATGATGAGTCATATTCGATATTTTAATTAGTGAGTTTTTATATTTGTACTATTATTCCCGATTCATCTATTCACGATTCATCAAACGGTGTTCCGCCATCTGCTCGAATTTTGTTCCCGGACGACCGTAGTTGGCGTACGGATAGATAGAAATACCACCACGGGGAGTAAAGATACCTGTTACTTCAATATATTTGGGATTCATCAATCGGATAAGATCTTTCATTATGATGTTCACACAATCTTCATGAAAAGCACCATGACTGCGGAAACTGAAAAGATAGAGTTTCAAACTCTTACTTTCTACCATTTTTATATCAGGAATGTAGCTGATACGTATTTCGGCAAAATCCGGTTGCCCTGTGATAGGACACAGACTTGTAAATTCCGGGCAGTTAAAACGTACCCAATAGTCATTTTCAGGATGCTTATTATCAAAAGCTTCCAATACTTCAGGAGCATAATCTTGCTTATACTCGGTCTTTCTTCCTAATAAAGAAAGTTGGTCTTTTAATTCTGTCATTTTACTCGTTAACTACAATCCCTTCCCTAAACAAAAAAATGCATTTCCTCTTTCACCTATCACCGTCCTGCTTCAAACGCCTTATTCATCGATGTTTCAGTGGTGAATGATTCATTTTACAACCTATCACCACATCTATTACCTATCACCATCCACTCTTTCCCCGTCGTTTGCTTTATCCCCATCTTACTTGTTACGGCGTGTTTCATGACGTGAAACAAACGGTTTCATTAAACGGAACAAACGGTTTCAAGCCTTGGAACTAATAGTTTCAAGCGTTAGAAACTTTAGTTTCTCACCGATGAAACAACAGTTTCATACTATTGAAACTAATCTAAGCCAATACATTCCGGATATAAGCTACTATCATTTATTAATTAGCACTTACCGGTGACAATAGATGTGACGGCAAAATATCAAGTTTAGCTGCTGTCACCACTTGCTGTCACATACTAAATATCTTACAGCTAAACATTTATCTATAATAATGTGACAGATGACAGCAAAAAAATGCATTTTAATCTCTATGTAGAGATATTATTGATTCTTACTTTTTAAATACTTCTCCAATCCTTCCCGACGCAATGTACAAGCCGGGCAATGTCCGCAGCCATCTCCTTGAACACCATTATAGCATGTCAAAGTCTCGGTACGAATCAGTTCCAACACTCCCAGTTTGTCGGCTAACGCCCATGTCTCTGCTTTATCAATCCACATCAAAGGGGTGTGAATCACAAACTGTTCATCCATGGCCAGATTGAGAGTCACATTAAGAGACTTGATAAACGCATCCCTACAATCGGGATAACCGCTGAAATCCGTTTGGGAAACTCCCGTTACCAAATGATTAATACCACGTTCACGGGCATATACAGCCGCAATACTCAAAAAGAACAGGTTACGTCCCGGAACAAATGTATTGGGAACACTATCTGCCGGCTTTTCCTGATCCATCACCATGGTAGTATCGGTCAATGAATTATGGCCTAACTGTCCGATAAAGGAAACATCCATCACATCAAATTCCACTTCCGCTTTCCGGGCTATCTCCCGCGCAAGTTCCACTTCTTTCTGATGCTTCTGACCGTACAGAAAGCTCAAGGCATATACTTTTTTAAAGTTGCGTTTTGCCCAAAACAGGCAAGTGGTAGAATCCTGTCCACCACTAAACACAACCAACGCTGCTTCTCTATTCATATTTTTTATTAAATATCTTTGACTTTCAATACGTTATAAGAGATGTCCGTGTCGTAAACATCGCTACCGTCTATTTTCTTGATTGCTTTCACCACACGGATCGTCACCGGGAGGATTATAACCTCATACAGAGATTTCAGTACAATCTGAATCCCCATCATGATAAGCAGTTCTTTCCAGGCAATGACACCTCCAAAAGCTATCGGGAAGAAAATCAATGAATCGGCAGTCTCACCCACCACAGTCGACCAAATGGCACGGGCTGAAAAGTTACGTCCCTGACTGGCTACTTTCATTCTACTCATCACATACGCATTGAGAAACGAGCCTACCAAAAAGGCCATCAGACTGGCAGCCACAATACGGGGAGCCATACCGAACACAAAATCAAAATGTTCTTCGCCTTCCCAAAAAGGAGCAGCCGGAATGGCAACAGCTATCAATCCAAGAGCAACCACGAAGAAGTTCATGGCAAAACCACTCCAAATGATAAGGCGCGCTTTCTTGAATCCCCAAACCTCGGCGATACAGTCATTTATAATATAAGAAATAGGAAAAACCAATAATCCGGCTGTCACGGTCAAACTACCGATCTGGATTACTTTCGTTTCAAGAAGATTAGCTGCAATGAGGCAAACATTAAAGAGGATACCCAGCAGCATAAAGGGTACAGATACTTTTTCTTTCATAATTCCTGTTTTTTACGTGGTGTTCTAGAATACACGGCCGCTATTCACGGCATCATACGTCTTTTATTCTTTCGGGGTGCAAAGGTAAAAAATAAAACTGGAATTATCACATTCATCTTATCAGAATCTATATTTCCTCAAACAGAAGATAAAAAAAGCCTCCCCATCAGCGTCGTATTCTGACAGGGAGACTCATCACTTTGACCTTAAAACACATTACTCAATTAGAAAGGCGGCGCATCAGGAGGAGAAATCTTTCAGTTCCTCTTTCAACCGCTTACGGATGAAAAACAAACGGCTCTTCACCGTCCCCATCGGCAATCCTAATTTCTCAGCAATTTCTCTATACTTAAATCCGGCTACAAACATCTGAAAAGGCACTTTCATCTCTTCCGGTATGGAATGTATCACCCGGTACAACTGTTTCATATCATATGTAAATTCGAATCTGTCAGCATCCTCATCTTCTATCAGATGTTGTTGATTGATGGAATAGCTATCATCAATCAGGTTCATTTCGCGAACCGTGCGACGGTAGTTGTTCACGAAAATATTACGCATTAGCGTATACATCCACCCTTTCAGATTTTTGCTATACGTAAACTTCTCCTGATTATCTAATGCCTGCAACAAACAATCCTGAACCAAATCATTGGCAGATTCGCGATCTGCCGTCAATTTATATGCGAAGCGATGCAAATCCGGTTGTATCGCTAATATTCCTTTCGTAAAGTCTACTTTTTCCATCATCGTATTCCTTTTATCTAATTAGTACGATACAAAGATCCGCTTTTTTAGAATCATTATAAATAGCAATTCTTCCGATTAGTTTGGCTATTTTTCCTTTGCCCCTCTCAACCATTTCTTTTTTTAGTTGTTGATTGGGCATTCACCTAAAACTTAACTCATAATGAAAACAAGCTTTAAAATGGTAGCTATGCTACTGGGGATAGGAATTTTCCCCCTCTGTGCCCATGCACAAAAGAAGGTAATCATCGAAGATGAAGAGCCCAATTCGATCATGTTTGTTTCGAAGAACAAAGCAGGAGATGAGATCATCCGAATCATGAACGACCGTTCACAGATGCGCTTTCACGACCCGAATGCTCCCCGCTTCCTGCTCACTGACCAGAAAGGGAAATTCGCCCTCGGTATTGGAGGGTATGTTCGTGCAACGGCAGAGTATGACTTTAACGGTATCGTAAATGATGTCGATTTCTATCCGGCATTGATACCACAACGCGGAAGCGACAATTTTGCAAAGAACCAATTCCAAATGGACATCACCACTTCCACCCTGTTCCTCAAACTGGTAGGACGTACCAAGCATTTGGGAGACTTCATAGTTTACACTGCCGGAAACTTCCGTGGTGATGGAAAGACCTTCGAATTACAAAACGCTTACGCGCAATTTCTCGGTTTCACCATCGGGTACAGCTATGGTTCGTTCATGGACCTCTCCGCACTGCCTCCGACTATCGACTTTGCAGGTCCTAACGGTTCAGCCTTTTACCGCACTACGCAATTAAGCTATATGTATGATAAGTTGAAAAACTGGAAGTTTGGTGTTTCTATGGAAATGCCTTCGGTAGACGGCACAACCAACAATGATTTGTCTATCAACACCCAACGGATGCCGGACTTTGCCACTTCCGTACAGTATAACTGGAATAGCAACAGCCATATTAAATTAGGGGCTATTATCCGCAGCATGACTTATTCGAGCAATGTGCATGAAAAAGCCTATTCCGCTACCGGCTTCGGTCTGCAAGCCTCCACAACCTTCAATATTACCAAGAAATTGCAGGCATTCGGACAATTTAATTATGGAAAAGGTATCGGTTCCTATCTGAATGATTTAAGTAACCTGAACGTAGATATCGTCCCCGATCCCGACAAAGAAGGGAAAATGCAAGTTCTTCCGATGCTGGGATGGTACGCAGGATTGCAATACAATCTTTGTCCGAGCATCTTTATATCCGGAACATACAGTTTGTCCAGACTTTATTCTGAAAATGGATATCCAAGTGAAAATCCCGAATCCTATCGTAAAGGACAATATCTGGTAGCCAATGCTTTCTGGAATGTAAGCAGTAATCTGCAAGTCGGCGTTGAGTATTTGAGAGGATGGCGCACTGATTTCAGTTCCGCAACTCGTCATGCCAACCGGTTGAATATGCTGGTGCAGTATTCTTTCTAAACTGACATAATAAAACAAAAAAGCCGTCTCAACACCATGTTCGAGACGGCTTTTCTATATATAAAGGACTAGAAATTTAGAACTTATAGTTCACGCTCACACCAAATACTTTATTAGTACGGCTGTAAACGTCTTTATCCACTAATGATGCCATCGATGTTGCCTCTAAACCACGTGGTTTTTCTTTAGTGTAATCACTATATGTAGTCCAGAAATAAGCTACATCAAGGCTCAATGCCTGAGTAAAATTGATACGACCTCCAAAACCTACTGAATAAGAGTCACAAGAAAAACTTGTATCTGATTGGAAAGCGTCGCTCAAACCGTAGTCTGTTTTCTGATAACCTCCACTAACAGTGAATAATTTGTTAATATCCCACTCAACACCAGCCAAATACTCGTGTGTACCATGTTTCAATGTTTTCTGTTTGCCATCTGCCATACCAGCATTCTTATCATCAAAGAAGTGATATTCTACTGAAGCCCGAAGTGAAGGCAAAAACTCATAACTTGCTGCAACAGAAAGCATAGAAGGAAGATCACTTGGTGTGTTCACACCATTTTGGTAAGGTGCCACAAATGCTGCTGCGGCATCCGGAGCAACAATCTCATGAGTATCATTCTCAATATTCATATTGGCTTTAAACTCATACTTTGCAGCTAAATTCAACTTACCGAATTTTGCATCTACACCGATAATTGGCGTTAATCCCCAACCTGTCTGATCACAATCCAGTTTCAGCTTCGCATCATTCAACTGCTGCGATTTTTGCAATGCTGCTTGTTGCGCCTGCTCTAAAGTCATACCACCAGCCATAAGCTGTTTTATAATCTCACGTCCCAATTCTTCTGCCACACCTTCTTTCAAATTGATATCCAGAAAACCTTTATAGCCACCTGTAAAATAATTCATACGTGCACCAGCAAAAACTGAGAAGTGCTCATTTATTTTATAACTTGCTCCTAACTGCAAACCATAGATATACTGACGTCCCTCCATAGCGGAACTAATACTGTATTGATTAGGAGCTAGCATCCCCTGACCTATTGTATTGACCAAACTAATAGCAGCAGCATCGAACATAGGCAAACCATTATCAAAAGAAGCTTTTCCGCCACCACCAACAATAGCAAAGCTACCGGAAAATGCCCAGTCACCTTTTTTATATACAGCATGTATGGAAGGAATAACGGGAGCAGAAGCTTTTCCTTCATAATTACGCACAGTGGTCTGTCCATCCATAGTCCATAAAGGACTTGTAGCAGCAATATCACGAGTTTGATATGCACTTTGAATAGTAAGCGCTACTTGAAGACCATCTTTGGGAAGAAATGCCAGTCCGGCAGGATTACTATAAACTCCATCAACATCAATGGAAGCGCCGCGGGCTATCATGCGCAAGAAAGCAGCATTCTGATTCGTATTGGTTAGATAATCTCCGGCAAAAGTTGGAATTGAAACGATCAACATTGCAAGACCAATCAACGAAATTTTTCTCATCTAAATCTTTTTTTAATTATTTCGGGCGCAAAGATACAACATTATTGCACACCGAATACACGTTTGTGCATTTATTTTCATTTACCTGCCCATTTTAATTGAAAAAACAAACTGTTTCTAATGAAACAATCTATATTTATCACTATACAGAGAGCAAACAAATCCACCTGTTTTTACGTTTTAATAGAATAATAATTTATAGAATACTATTATGGCCTATACAATTGCATTTTTCGGCACAAAGCCTTATGACGAGTCTTCTTTCAATAAGAAAAACAAAGAATTCGGATTTGAAATACGTTATTACAAAGGAAATCTGAATAAGAACAATGTACTACTGACACAAGGTGTAGATGCTATATGTATCTTTGTTAATGACGTTGCCGATGCAGAAGTTATCCGTATTATGGCAGCTAATGGAGTAAAACTGCTAGCACTGCGATGTGCCGGATTCAACAATGTAGATTTGGATGCAGCTGCAGCTGCGGGAATTACCGTTGTACGCGTACCTGCTTACTCACCCTATGCGACTGCCGAATACACGGTAGCTCTTATGCTATCGCTAAACCGAAAAATACCCCGCGCCTCCTGGCGTACCAAAGACGGTAATTTCTCCCTGCATGGTCTGATGGGATTCGATATGCACGGAAAAACAGCAGGTATCATCGGCACAGGAAAAATAGCGAAAATACTGATTCACATCTTAAAAGGGTTCGGAATGAATATATTGGCTTATGACCTCTATCCGGACTACAACTTCGCCCGTCAAGAACAAATTGTTTATACTTCACTGGACGAATTATACCACAATTCGGATATTATCTCCTTACACTGTCCGCTCACTGAAGAGACCAAATACCTGATAAACGACTACTCTATCAGCAAAATGAAAGACGGAGTAATGATTATCAATACCGGTCGCGGGCAATTGATTCATACCAATGCGCTGATTGAAGGACTGAAGAACAAGAAAATAGGTTCCGCAGGACTGGACGTATACGAGGAAGAAAGCGAATACTTTTATGAAGATCAATCCGACCGCATCATCGATGATGATGTACTCGCCCGTTTGCTCTCGTTCAACAATGTGATCGTCACTTCTCATCAAGCTTTTTTCACACATGAAGCGATGGAGAATATTGCCGCAACCACCCTGCAAAACATAAAAGACTTTATCAATCATAAGCCTTTATTAAATGAAGTGAAGAAATAAAACTTTTAAGTCGCTTTCTTTGTTTACCAAACATATAAACAAATAAGAGAAAGGACAGTTTTTTATGAAAAAAGTAATACATAAAGCAGATACAAGAGGACATTCCCAGTATGATTGGCTGGACAGTTATCACACTTTCAGTTTTGACGAGTACTTCGACTCCGATCGTATCAATTTTGGTGCCCTTCGCGTATTGAATGATGACAAAGTTGCCCCCGGACAAGGTTTTCAGACTCACCCACACAAGAATATGGAAATCATTTCCATTCCTCTGAAAGGACATCTGCAACATGGAGACAGCAAGAAGAACAGCCGCATTATTACTGTCGGAGAAATTCAGACAATGAGTGCAGGAACAGGAATCTTCCATAGTGAAGTAAATGCAAGTCCGGTAGAACCGGTGGAATTCCTGCAGATTTGGATTATGCCGAGAGAACGGAACACCCGTCCCGTATATCAGGATTTCAGCATTGCAGAACTGGAGCGTCCGAACGAACTGGCAGTCATCGTATCTCCCGACGGTAGCACACCTGCTTCCCTTTTGCAAGATACCTGGTTCTCCATCGGCAAAGTAGAAGCCGGAAAGAAATTAGGTTATCACATGCATCAAAGTCATGCAGGCGTCTATATTTTTCTCATTGAAGGAGAAATAGTAGTAGACGGTGAAGTTCTGAAACGTCGTGATGGCATGGGTGTTTACGATACGAACAGCGTTGAACTGGAGACATTGAAAGACTCACATATTCTATTAATAGAAGTACCTATGTGATCTCATCATTAAAAATAATAAACTAAAGCTGCCAGATAATCTTATGGCGAAATTAAACATAGCAGATATCCGACAGGAATATACGAAAGGCGGGTTGCGGGAAAGTGAACTTCCCGGCGACCCGCTTTCGCTTTTCAGTCGTTGGCTGCAAGAAGCGATTGACGCAGAGGTGGATGAACCGACTGCGGTCATTGTAGGAACTGTATCCCCCGAAGGAAAACCGTCCACACGTACAGTATTGTTAAAAGGACTCCATGATGGAAAATTTATCTTTTATACCAATTACGAAAGCCGCAAAGGCAAACAATTGGCACAAAATCCATATATCTCCCTCTCTTTTGTCTGGCACGCCCTCGAAAGACAAATACATATAGAAGGAATAGCAACGAAAGTTTCACCGGAAGAATCGGATGAATACTTCCGGAAGCGTCCTTATAAAAGCCGGATTGGTGCACGAATTTCTCCGCAAAGTCAACCGATAACAAGTAGAATGCAGTTGATACGATCCTTCGTCAAAGAAGCCGCCCGATGGATTGGAAAAGAAGTGGAAAGACCTGATAATTGGGGCGGATATGCCGTCGCACCTACAAGGATTGAATTCTGGCAAGGACGCCCCAACCGACTGCACGACCGCTTTCTATACACCCTACAACCGGACGGAGAATGGAAAATCAGTCGTCTTGCTCCTTGATTTCGTCGATTTTCCTTGGCAACTCCAACTAGAATACGTAATATTGCAACTATAAAATAGTCAGCTTATGACACTGGATTATATTTATCACAGCGGTTTCGCCATCGAAATGGAAGGTGTAACCGTTATCATCGATTACTACAAAGATTCTTCCGAAACGGAACACAACCGGGGAATCGTGCATGATTATCTCCTGCAAAGGCCGGGTAAACTGTACGTATTGGCCACTCATTTCCATCCCGATCACTTTAACCGTGAAATATTGACTTGGAAAGAGCAACGCCCCGACATTCAATATATCTTCTCCAAAGATATTCTGAAGTCCCATCGCGCTAAAGCCGAAGATGCTTTCTATATAAAAAAAGGAGAAACATACGAAGACGACACAATCCGCATCGACGCCTTCGGATCGACGGATGTCGGCAGTTCGTTCCTTCTTCATTTACAAGATTGGAGTATCTTCCATGCCGGCGACTTGAACAACTGGCACTGGAGTGAAGAATCGACCGAAGAAGAGATACGAAAAGCCAATGGTGATTTCCTTGCAGAAGTTAAATATTTAAAAGAAAAAGTGCCAAATATCGATCTAGTGCTATTCCCGGTGGATCGGAGAATGGGAAAAGATTACATGAAAGGGGCAAAACAGTTCATCGAACAAATAAAAACTACTATATTTGTGCCCATGCACTTCAGTGAAGATTATGAAGGAGGAAATGCGCTCCGTAGTTTTGCTGAAAATGCAGGATGCCGTTTTATCAGCATCACCCGTCGGGGTGAAAGTTTTGAGATTACCAAATAAACACATTATAATTATGAATAAATTTACGATTCTGTTTCTTACCCTGTTTCTCGCATTGCCGATGGCAATGAAGGCAGATTCTGCAAAAGAGAAGAAAGATGACACCAGGTACCTTGCAGGAGCTGTTCCTGAAGTAGAAGGTAAAGTAGTATTTTCCAAAGAGTTCCAGATTCCCGGAATGAGTCAGGCACAAATCTATGACACAATGACAAAGTGGATGGATGAGCGTCTGAAAGAGAATAAAAATATCGACAGCCGCATTGTTTTCTCCGACGAAGCAAAAGGAACAATTGCCGGTATCGGAGAAGAATGGATTGTTTTCAGTTCCAGTGCCCTGTCATTAGACCGTACATTAATTAACTATCAGATTACAGTTACCTGTAAACCCGGAAATTGCCTGGTAGAGCTTGAAAAAATCCGTTTTACTTATCGTGAAACAGAAAAATATAAAGCCGAAGAATGGATTACTGATAAATATGCGCTCAATAAAGCTAAGACTAAATTAGTACGTGGCTTGGCTAAATGGCGTAGAAAAACCGTAGACTTCGCTGATGATATATTTATGGATGTAGCGGTAGCTTTCGGAGCACCCGACACCCGTCCGAAAACAGAGAAAAAGAAGAAAGAAGAAGAGCAGCAAAAACCATCAATCGTTGCAGCCGCAGGTCCTATTGTCATTGGTGGCGCAGATAAAAAGACTGACATAAAAGTGACAACTGGCGAACCGGCTCAAACCACTATTCCGGCGGCAACATTAACTCCTGCCACTCCGGCTACCAAAGTTTCATCTGACGCATCCGGCTATACAGAAGTTGATTTGAAACAAATTCCGGGCGAAGTATATGCTTTGATGGGAAGCGGCAAATTAGTGATCAGCATTGGAAAAGATGAGTTTAACATGACTAATATGACAGCAAACGCAGGTGGTGCACTCGGTTATCAATCAGGAAAAGCAGTTGCCTATTGTACGCTTTCACCCGATCAAGCTTACGATGCAATAGAAAAGGCAGATAGCTATACATTAAAATTGTACGCTCCGAACCAAACGACACCTTCAGCTGTTATCGAATGTAAGAAAATGCCTTCACAGACAACCCCGCAAGCCGGACAACCGCGCACATATGTCGGAGAAATCGTGAAGCTCTTAATGAAAAAATAAGGAAAATCGCAACAATGGAAATAAAAAGTAAATTTGACCATTTTAATATCAACGTTACCAATCTGGAGCGGAGTATCGCTTTTTATGAAAAAGCACTCGGCTTAAAAGAACATCATCGGAAAGAAGCATCCGACGGCTCGTTCACATTAGTCTACCTGACTGATAACGAAACAGGTTTCTTGCTGGAATTGACGTGGTTGAAAGATCATACTGCCCCATATGAACTGGGAGAAAACGAAAGCCATCTCTGCTTTCGTGTAGCCGGCGATTACGATGCAATCAGAGCTTATCACAAAGAAATGAATTGTGTATGTTTTGAGAACACTGCCATGGGGCTTTATTTCATCAATGACCCGGATGATTACTGGATTGAAATACTTCCACAAAAGTAAAAGGCCGTCCGTAAAGTTCCTAAAAAGAAAAGGGATGTCTAAAAGTCTCTTTTTTACAAGTTCACCCACGTTACAGATAGTTGTAGCGTGGGTGAATTTTCGTTTTTAGAACTTTTTAGACAACCCCTTTATAATATCAAGATTTTCCGAACAGCCTTTACTGTTTGTTTCTAAAAAACAAAGGATAGTCCCAAAATTGCCGCCAGTATAAAAAAACAACCAGGAACAAATTGGTTAACAAGCAGCCTCATTAGTTGCATTCTGGGCAACACGAACATATCATTCGCCTTATCTTTATCATACAATATGGTAACCTTATCATCTATATGATACTGTTTTGGATAAAGGTAAATGTTATTTTCCTCTTCACTCTTTAGATTAGAAGGAAAAAATTGGCAACACTTCTCGTCTTCTCCCTCCAATTTATATTTTATTTTTGGTATACATACATCAGTAATATTCATACCATCAGACTTTACCTGTGTCTCTATATCCACTACCTTTCCATGTGTTTTCCTGCTATACGCTTTTATTATCCTGCAATGAAGCATCCACAAGAGTCCCATTTTCAGAATTAGAAAAGCACCCCGCAACATAAGTATAACAGATACTACACAAATTATTATATTTATAACCATACTTTTATTTCTTATGACGGTTAGCTCTTTTCTTCCGGATATCTGCTTTCATCTTCGCTGCACCCGAACCATGCTGTCCGCGAATATACGTCGCTTTTTTTGCTTTCGTTTTCACCTTTTCCTCTTCTTGGGGCTTATCTTTCTTACCTTTAAAGACGATTCCACCCATGATTGCTTCTTCTATACTCATATAATCATTTATTAGTATTCAACATTTCCGACGGCAAAGATAACCCTTTTCTGCGGATTTATTTATCTTTGCAGAGTTAACAATCGTAACCACCAATGGCAACAACAACTCTTTCTGCAGAAAAGGACCCGATGGGAACCGCTATTTCTGATTATTTTAATCATCACAGAGCTGATCGTTTGCGGGTATTTTCTTCTCAATTCGAAGAAGATGAAATTCCCGTCAAAGAACTGTTTCGTAGTACACAGTCTATGCCTATACTAGAGCGTACTGCCCTACAAATGGCTACAGGGCGAATATTGGATGTAGGTGCCGGAAGCGGATGTCATGCACTGGCACTTCAGGAAATGGGAAAAGAAGTGTGTGCCATTGATATTTCTCCGCTATCCGTCGAAGTGATGCAACAACGTGGAGTGAACGATCCGCGCCTCATCAATCTTTTTGACGAAACATTTACCGAAACATTCGATACAATCCTGATGCTTATGAATGGCTCTGGAATTATCGGAAAACTGAATAATATGCCCGGATTCTTCCAACGGATGAAACGTATTCTCCGCCCCGGTGGATGTATACTCATGGATTCCAGCGATTTGCGCTATCTTTTTGAAGAAGAGGACGGCAGCATAGTTATTGATCTGGCCGGAGATTATTATGGAGAGATTGACTTCCAAATGCAATATAAAAATGTAAAAGGAGACACATTCGACTGGTTATATGTAGATTTTCAGACTCTTAGCTTATACGCTTCCGAATGTGGTTTTAAGGCAGAACTGGTGAAAGAAGGAAAACATTACGATTACCTGGTCAAACTTAGCATTGCTTGAGAAGCTCATCATTATATAGTGACGGTATGCTTCCCGGATAGCGACACTATATAACCAAAATAGTGACACCATCACATCAGGATAGCGTCACTATTTTTATATACTCATAAATGTTCTGTCAGAAACATCTGATGAAGGCTTTCTTTTATTTCAGCATTTCATTAATCGCCTGTACAAGAGAAGCAAACTCTTCTTCATTATACAAACGAGTCAGTTTTACAATTTTCCCTTCCTTGTCGATTAACACATTTCTTGTTATTCCGGATTCACGTAATGCATATTTTGCAAAAATATCAGCACCCGGGTCCAGTCCTAACGGATAAGTCACTCCGGTGGCCTTAGCAAAAGCCAGTACTTTGTCAAGAGGTTCGTCACGATCAATGCCAATTAAAGCAAAGTCAGGATTATTTTTATGCTTCAGCCAAATATCCTTTTCGATAAACGGCATTTCTTTACGACAAACTCCACACCAACTGGCAGTAAACTGCAACATGACCACTTTACCACGAAGGGAAGATAAACTCACTTGCTTACCATCTGTCAAGGTAATCGTAAAATCCGGAGCCGTCTCTCCTACCCGAACAATATATCCTGTACTGTCTGCCCGAACAGATATAGTATCCGCAGCTACTTCTACACTATCTGTTGCAACCTCTACATTTGCCGTCCCCTTTTTCTGTCCGGAACAAGCCCATATACCTATGGCTAAAAGCGCCATATTACATACATTCATAATTTTCATTTTCATTTTCATCTAATCATTGGTTACTTTGCAAATATAAAAAAAGTGTGCGATGTATTTGCATTTTTAAAAGAAATTCATACCTTTGCACCCGCAAAAGAAAAAATGCCTCTTTAGCTCAGTTGGCCAGAGCACGTGATTTGTAATCTCGGGGTCGTTGGTTCGAATCCGACAAGAGGCTCTCCAGAATAAATGCTGTTTATCACATCAGATAAGCAGCATTTTTTATTAAGTCTCCTCTCAATATCTCTGTTTACAAAATGCGGGTCAATGTAAAAAACAGGTTGAAGTGTTAAAAAACTACCCGAGTGTGAGATTCTTTTTAGGCGCATAGCTTGGAGAGTCTGAACAGAAAGAATGGGATATCAGTAACGCCTCGGAATTGACTTCTGAATGCCTTGACTTTTGCGTTGAAAGATTCAGCGCCGGCATTGGTGGAACGGTTGACAAAGTAATTCAGGATTGTGTCATAGTGGTTGCGGAATGTTTCTGTAACAGTGCGGAATTGGCCTCCGGCCATTTTCTCCACTTTGTCGTACCATCGGGCAAGATTCAGCCGGGCAGTGTCCTTATCAACTTTTTGGTTGAATATGCGGGTGAGGTCCATGGCAAGATCATACGCGTGTTTCAGCTCGGGATAAAATTCAAAAATGATGTCGGCTCTCCATTGCTGGGACTTCGTCCATTTGGAGGCATGTTTTGTCAGAATGTATTTGGCACGTGCAAGGAGCTGTTTCCGGGTGTCGCCGTTGGCATAACGGTAAGGAACATACGGAATGCCCTCCCTGCGACAGCGTGCAATCTCTTCGTTTTCAATATCCCTTGCCATCCACCGCAGAGATATCCGCAGCTCGTCTATGGCATCGTAGTAGAGTTTATGGACATGAAAACGGTCGTTGGTCACGATGGCTTTGGGGAATGACCGACGGGCTATGAGCATCATGGATGACGAAAGGTCGAGCGTTATCTCTCTTACCGTCTTTCGTCTGGCAGAAGATATCTTCTCAAGAACTGCAATGACCGTTTCAGCCCTGGTACCACGTATCGCCGCAACAAGCGCGCCCTTCCCGCCGTGAGCGTCACGGTTGGTGACAAAGGTATAGAGCTCGCCGCAGCTGAGCGAAGACTCGTCGATGGCCAGGTTCGGACCGATGTTCTGCGGATATAGCACGTACCCATCGGCGTGACACAGCTGCTTCCACTGCCTGTAGCCACTGAAAATCTCCTTATACTGCCGCGATAGGTTGGAGCCATTTACACCGTAATGAGCACCGATTGAGCGTATGCTCTCAGGGGTGGATTCAATCCTCCTCTTTTAAAAAAGCAACGAACTCAGGGGTCAGGCGGCTGCCTTCTTCCGTCAGATCGTAGTCATAGGTAAAGATACTCCCGTCTTCCATGTCGCGCCACTTACGCCGTCGCACATGCAAGTATACCGCCTTCCCGCGAATCGGAAAATCCTGTATCACACGTTCTTCGGTAAAGCCATATTCGCGGACAGTACCCTTCTTGTAATCTTCGCGAGACATATAACCACGCTCGTCAAGCCAGTAATCCAGCCGTTCGTACGTTTCCTCGTAGTTGACAAACTCAAAGTTGGCCGTGATAATCTCCGGAAAGATTGTTTTTAATATCTGCCATTGTTTCATACCGCAAAGTTAGCAAGACTATCACATTTTAACAACCTGTTTTTTACATTGACCCCAAAATGCTACCATACTCACAGCCAACAGAATTAATATCTTAAAAGTAAACTTATCCAAAGTTTGCCCCCTATTTGCGTCCCTCAAAAATGGAAAGATTTCTTCCATTTCTTCTTTTATAGTGAGCCTAAACCAGGATAGACAAATACTTCCATAAAGCAGTTGTCTCGGCTTCAACAATCAACTTCTTAAAATCTTCCGGCAACTGTTCCGTATGTGACTTTTCCAAAGCCTCCTGAATCGGATATAGAAAAACCCTTCCAGAAAACATCTGAAAGGGCTTCGTGAGGTTCCTGGCGGATTCGAACCGCCGTACACGGTTTTGCAGACCGCTGACTAAGCCACTCATCCAAGGAACCATTATTTCTCGTTTGCGGTTGCAAAGGTAGTACAAATTTTGAAACTACCAACTATCCGCAGCAATTTTTCTTTGTACTTTTTTTCTTTACATCACATTCTCTGCGTTTCTTCTCCATCATATCCTTTAGTTCACAGCCACTTACGCAGCTGTCACAAGGATTCTGATTTTCTCGCGTATGACGAAAAAAAAGAAATATCCCATATATGACGCGGGCAATGCAGAGCACAACGAGTACTCCGACTACCCACTCTTGCCAATTATTCATACAAACAATCCTCCAATCTGATAAACAGCAAATGATACAAGCCAAGCTAATGCCGTTGTATAGCAGGCAGCAAAAAGTGCCCATTTCCAACTACCCGATTCCTGTTTGATAGCCGCTATCGCCGCAATACACGGGAAGTAAATTAATACAAACAGCATATAACAGAAAGCAACCAATGGAGTAATCGGAATACGTTCTGCCAAACTTACCGAGGCAGCATCCGGATCATCTGCATACAAAACGCCTAACGTACTTACCACCAATTCTTTCGCCCCTACACCGGAAAGCAAGCCAATACCTAATTTCCAATCAAATCCCAATGGCTTTATTACCGGCTCTATTCCACGCCCCAACTGACCGATATAGGAATTTTCCTGCTGCTCGGCAACCGTTTCATAGGCATCGTGATTCGGATAATATCCCAAAAACCAGATAATAATAGAAGCAATCATAATAATTCCTCCCATCTTTTTCAGATACTGTGCTCCCTTTTCCCATGTATGACGGAAGATAGACTTCGCAGTCGGCATTCGGTAAGGAGGAAGTTCCATCACAAACGGCGTATCATCACCCTTTATCAGAAACTTGCTAAACAAGCGAGCCATTACCACAGCCAGTACAATACCAATCACATAAATACTTAACAACACCAAACTTGCATTGTTCGGGAAAAAAGCACCCACCAATAATAAATAAATCGGCAGACGCGCACTACAAGACATCAATGGATTCACCAACATAGTAATAAGACGACTCTTCCGGTTCTCAATAGTACGGGAAGCTATAATCGCAGGCACATTACATCCGAATCCCATAATCAGAGGAATAAACGACTTTCCGTGCAGCCCCATTTTATGCATGATCTTATCCATGATAAAAGCCGCACGAGCCATATAACCGGAATCTTCCATGATAGAAATACAGAAATACAGAATCAGGATATTCGGTAAGAAAACAATGACAGCTCCTACCCCACCGATAATTCCATCAATCAGCAGATCTTTAAATGGACCTTCCGACATATTATTGCGCAGCAATTCACCAATCTGTTCTACCACCCATTCAATCCCCATCATCGGATATTCGCCAATAACAAATGTACCTTCAAACATCAGATACATAAAAAGAAAGAAAATAGGAAATCCCCAGACACGATGAGTTACAATCGAATCCAGCACTTTTGTTGTCTGCGCCTGTTCCAGATGATTATCCGTGAACGTTTCTTTCAACGCGCCACTGATAAATCCATATTTAGCATCAGTAATAGCCGATTCACAATCCTCATTCATTGTCTCCTGAACACGCTTCGACATCTTGTCGCGGACATGGAAAATTTCATCCGCATTCGGCAGTGTGCGTACAATACGCTCAATGTCAGGATCATTCTCCAACAACTTAATGGAAAGGAAACGGGTGGAATATTTATGCCGGATAAACTCGTTCTTGGAGACTTCACTTTTTACAGCCTCAATCGCTTTTTCTATATCAGGACCGTGATTTATATGAATATGCCGGAAGACACGCCCCGTCTTTTTATGTTCACGCACATAATCTTCCAAATGCTCTTCCTCATGGTTCTTACGATCTTCCAAAGAGTCATGCCATTCAGTCAAATCTTTGAGAACTTCCGGATTCATGTTTCCCTGTTTATCGAAGAAGTCTACTCCTTCATACAGATTGATAACCACATGAAACAACGTATCCAATCCACGATTTTTCTTACTGACAGTAGGCAACATCGGTACCCCGAACAACTTGCTCAACAGATGATAATCCAATGTATTTCCACTGGCTTCCAACTCATCATAAATATTCAGAGCCACTACCATGCGGACATTCATATCGATCAATTGAGTAGTCAGATATAAGTTTCGCTCCAGATTAGAAGAATCAACGACATTAATAATCACATCAGGAGTTTCATCAATAATATGACGGCGAACATAGATTTCTTCCGGTGTATAAGCAGATAAAGAATAAGTTCCCGGCAGATCGACAATACGGAAATGATAACCTTCGAAGTCAAAATAACCTTCTTTGGCATCCACGGTCACACCGCTGTAATTTCCTACATGCTCATGAGCACCGGACGCAAGATTAAACAACGAAGTCTTACCACTGTTCGGATTTCCGACCAAGGCAACATTGATGGTACGACGTTTACCTAACGCCAACCGTTTCATATCTTCTTCTTTCACAGAAAGGTCTTCGGGCAATCCTTCATGATAAACAGTCTTTTCAGCCAGTTCCTTTGCCTCCTCCTCGCTGATTACTTCGATCATTTCAGCTTCCTGACGACGAAGAGATATTTCATAACCTAAGACTTTATATTTTATGGGATCTTTTAGCGGAGCGTTCAACAGCACTTCAACCGTTTTACCTTTAATGAAGCCCATCTCCACAATACGTTTACGAAAACCACCGTGCCCCAATACCTTTACAATAACACCTTTTTCTCCTGTTTTTAATTCGGACAAACGCATAATTCTCAAAATTTTCGGCAAAGATAATTCATAACTTCGGAGCACGCAAATTATTTAGAATGTTTTTAAATAGCAGCCATTTTTCTCCTCCAAAAGATTTAGAAAAAAATAAAAATACTTATTGATAAACTCGTATCTTTGCAAGTATGATACAACAACGGGTTACAAAATATATAGAAAAGGAACATTTGTTCTCATTGGATGCCAAAGTCTTGATTGCATTGAGTGGTGGTGCCGACTCGGTGGCACTGTTATGTATTCTACACACAGCAGGTTATCATTGCGAAGCCGCACATTGTAATTTCCACCTGCGAGGCAAAGAATCAGACCGGGATGAACTGTTTGTACGTCAACTTTGCGAAAGAACCGGAATCCATTTGCATACAATTGATTTTAACACGACACAATACGCAAAGGAAAAACATATTTCGATTGAAATGGCTGCACGGGAATTACGCTATGACTGGTTCGAGAAAACGAGAAAAGAATGTCAGGCAGAGGTGATCGCCGTAGCACATCATCAGGATGACAGCGTAGAAACCATACTACTTAACCTGATTCGAGGAACAGGAATTACCGGTTTATTAGGAATCCGCCCACGCAACGGAGCAATCGTACGTCCTCTGCTTTGCGTCAATCGGGAAGATATCATCCATTATCTGGAGAGCATCGGGCAAGATTATGTAACAGACAGCACTAATCTGGAAGACGAATATACCCGTAATAAAATCCGGCTCAATCTCCTTCCACTTATGCAGGAAATCAATCCGTCAGTCAAAAACAATCTGATAGACACGAGCAACTATCTGAATGATATAGCTACAATATATAATAAATGTATAGAGGAAACCAAAAAGAATATTGTGACAACAGAAGGTATCCGAATCAGTGATTTAGTAAAGGAACCGGCACCCGAAGCTATTCTATTCGAAATTTTGCATCCTCTAGGCTTCAATTCTGCACAAATCAAAGATATAGCCCATTCACTTCACAGCCAACCGGGCAAACAATTTTGCAGTAAAAAATGGAGAGTGATAAAAGACAGAGAATTCTTATTAACAGAAGCTATCGAATCTAAAAATGAGACTCTTCCTCCTTTTCAAATCATCAAAGAAGAAAAAGAATACACTCCTGATTTTCTAATTCCACGCGAAAAAGGAATAGCCTGTTTTGATGCCGACAAACTGAATGGAGATATTCATTACCGGAAATGGCAGACAGGAGACACTTTTATTCCTTTTGGAATGAAAGGAAAGAAAAAAATAAGCGATTATCTGACCGACCGCAAATTTTCTATCAGTCAAAAAGAACGCCAGTGGGTACTCTGCTGTGGAGAACACATTGCGTGGCTAATAGGCGAACGAACAGACAACCGCTTTCGTATTGATGAAACGACTAAGCGCGTCGTGATCTACAAAATAGTTTGAGGTAATTTCTGTTTCTTGAAGCAATCTGACAACAAAGCCGCAAAAGGAGTATCATACACCCGTGCTTTCTTAACACAGGTTTTTACACAGGCACAACACTTAATACATTTAACTTCATCCGTATGTAGTTCATCCCCTTTCGTTATAGCCCCTGCCGGACAATGAACTACACACAGCCCACAATGGGTACACAAATTTTCATCCTCCACCCAAGGTGTGCGGGGAAGCGGCGTTCCACTTTTACGCAACTTGATAACTTTCCTCAAAAAACGGAACAAAGGAAAGAATGGCTGACTCGGACGTTTGATAGCACGTACATCTACCGGATAAAGGGTATCCATACTATCGGCAGTCTGTATTTTTTCCATGATTTTCTTCCCAAATTCCGCAGCAAAGGCTAAATCCGACTCATCAGGACGTCCCATCGCAATCGGATGTTTATCAGTACTATATGAATGTTCTCCAATAAAAGTTGCCCCAGCAATCACTTTCAATCCATGAGGAATAGCAAAAGCATCCAATTCCATTAAAGCTTTTTCATAAGCACGGTTTCCATACACCACCACCAAAACGGTCGGAGTATCCACTCCCCGAATGTACTGCAAACGCTCCATTGCCAGAGGAGCGACATGACCTCCATACACAGGCACTACAATAACGGCCAAAGCAGATGCAGGAATTACAATTTCATCTGCAATCTGCTGCGTCACATTAATAGGAAAGATATTTTTTATGCCCGTGCCGTGAACAATCGCTTCCGCAACTTGTTTAGATGTGTGTGTAGGCGAAAAATAAATTAAATGAGCTTCATTTACTGTCATACTATTTTCTTTTATGTAGCAAAGATACACTTTTACGTGGAAAAAAATGGTTGATTGTTCATGAAACCAAAAAAAATTATTATCTTTGCCCCGTTGAAACATTCTACGATTCAACATATACATCCCTAATTCAGAATAAAAAACAAAACGTATGCTTGCATATCTGTAGCCATGAGCTGTAGTAATGCTGTCCATAATTCAGCAAAAAAGAAATATTAATAACTTACCATACTATATGTATAACATTATCCAATTAAACGACAAAAATCTGTCGGAACTTCAAGTTATTGCCAAAGAGTTAGGCATAAAAAAAGCAGACTCATACAAAAAAGAAGACCTTGTTTATAAGATACTCGATGAACAGGCTATTGTAGGAGCTACTAAGAAAGTTGCCGCAGATAAACTCAAAGAAGAACGCAAAAATGAAGAACAAAAGAAAAAGCGTTCACGGGTAGCTCCTACCAAAAAAGAAGACAAGGTAGTTTCCGCAACAAAGAGTGGAGAGGTTAGTAAAACAAAAGAAGCCACTCCTGCAAAAGCACAACAACCTTCCAAGAAAGAAGAAAGTACAAACAAAGAAAAAGAAGCTCCTGTTGTAGAAGTTAAAGCAGAAAACACAGCAGCTCCCAAGCGTAAAGTAGGCCGTCCACGTAAAGGCGCTGACACAGAAGAGAAGAAAGAAGTAGAAAATGCAAAACCAACTGTTCCCAAAGTAGTGGAAACTAAGCTTGTTGTTGCAGAGAAAACTACTGAAACGAAAGAAAAAGCTGCTCCAGTACAACAGCCGACTGCTGAAAAGAAAACAAAAAGCAAACCGGCTACAGAAACAAATAAACCAGCCGCAGAGCCAAACAAACCTGCTGTAGAGAAAAAGGTTATAGATAAACCACAAAAGAAAGCCGCACCCGTTATCGACGAGGAAAGCAATATCTTATCCAGCGTTGACGATGATGATTTTATTCCAATCGAAGATCTGCCTTCTGAAAAAATAGAGCTTCCTACCGAACTCTTCGGCAAATTCGAAGCAACTAAAACAGAACCTGTACAAACAGCGTCTGAACAACCGTCTCATCCTCAACAACAACCATCTCAACAACAGCAGCAACGCCCGCGTATTGTCCGTCCACGCGACAATAACAACGGTAATAACAACGCTAACAATAATAGTAATAACGCTAATAATAATTTCCAGCGTAACAATAATCAGAATCAGGTTCAGAATCCAAATCAAAATCAAAACCCGAATCAGAACCAACAGCGCTTACCGATGCCACGCGCCACTCAACAGAGTAATGCGAGCGAAAATCTTCCGGCACAGCTGCAGGAGCGCAAAGTTATTGAGCGCGAAAAGCCTTACGAATTCGACGATATTCTCAACGGAGTAGGTGTTTTGGAAATTATGCAGGATGGATACGGATTCCTCCGTTCTTCCGATTATAACTACCTTTCTTCTCCGGACGATATTTATGTATCACAGTCTCAAATCAAACTCTTTGGTTTGAAAACCGGTGATGTAGTGGAAGGCGTTATCCGTCCACCCAAAGAAGGAGAAAAATATTTCCCGTTGGTAAAAGTGTCGAAAATCAACGGACGTGACGCAGCTTTCGTTCGCGACCGTGTTCCTTTCGAACATCTGACACCTCTCTTCCCGGATGAAAAGTTCAAACTTTGCAAAGGCGGTTATTCAGACTCTATGTCTGCACGCGTTGTTGATCTTTTCGCTCCTATCGGTAAAGGACAGCGTGCTTTGATCGTCGCCCAGCCAAAGACAGGTAAGACTATCTTAATGAAAGATATCGCTAATGCTATCGCAGCCAATCACCCGGAAGTTTACATGATTATGCTGCTGATTGACGAACGTCCGGAAGAAGTAACCGATATGGCACGTAGCGTTAATGCAGAAGTTATCGCTTCTACTTTCGACGAACCGGCAGAACGTCACGTGAAAATTGCAGGTATTGTATTGGAAAAGGCAAAACGTTTGGTAGAATGTGGTCACGATGTAGTGATCTTCCTTGATTCTATCACCCGTCTGGCTCGTGCATACAATACAGTATCTCCTGCATCCGGCAAAGTTCTTTCCGGTGGTGTTGATGCAAATGCACTTCATAAACCTAAACGTTTCTTCGGTGCTGCCCGTAATATTGAAAACGGCGGCTCGTTGACCATCATCGCTACCGCATTGATCGACACCGGTTCTAAAATGGACGAAGTTATCTTCGAAGAATTTAAGGGTACCGGTAACATGGAGTTACAGCTCGACCGCAACCTGTCCAACAAACGTATCTTCCCGGCAGTCAACATTACTGCATCCAGCACTCGTCGCGACGACCTGTTGCTTGATAAGACAACTCTTGACCGCATGTGGATATTACGTAAATATCTTGCCGACATGAATCCGATCGAAGCAATGGACTTCGTTAAAGACCGTTTGGAAAAGACCAGAGATAACGATGAATTCCTGATGAGCATGAACAGCTAATTAGCAATAAATTATAAATGATGAACGGTGAGCAAACTACAATTATTATGACGCAGTTTGTTCACCGTTCTCTTTTTTAGCCGCCCGGTTAATCAATGACCACTTACCGTTTATCCTTTACAATCCAACATTCATCAGCAATAGTTTCCCCTAATAGCCCATCACATATTACATTTTTGTACAAAATACTTTCATTTGCGTCCAAAACCACTACTTCCCCCTTTTTTGCGTTTCCTTTTTTCCTACTTTTGTTTCAAAATCAAATATTACTTAATTCTAGCCAGTAATGAAAACTATTTATCCATTCATGGGATTAGCCCTGTGCGGCGTAGCAGCCCAGGCTCAAGAAAAACCCAATTTTCTGATTATCCAGTGCGACCATCTGACACAACGCGTCGTGGGAGCTTACGGGCAAACACAAGGCTGCACCCTCCCTATTGACGAAGTCGCTTCACGAGGAGTTATCTTCTCCAATGCTTATGTAGGCTGCCCTCTCAGCCAACCTTCACGCGCAGCTTTATGGAGCGGCATGATGCCTCATCAAACGAATGTGCGTTCGAACTCCAGCGAACCTATCAACCCACGTATCCCCGAAAATGTACCGACATTAGGAAGCCTTTTCTCTGAAAACGGTTACGAAGCCGTACACTTCGGAAAAACACACGACATGGGATCCCTAAGAGGATTCAAGCACAAAGAACCAGTAGCCAAACCATTCACTGATCCGGAGTTCCCGGTTAATAACGACAGCTTCCTGGACGTAGGAACATGCGAAGACGCTGTTGCTTATTTAAGCAATCCTCCCAAAGAACCATTCATCTGCATTGCCGATTTTCAGAACCCTCACAACATTTGCGGATTCGTAGGAGCAAATGAAGGAGTACATACCGACCGTCCCATCAGCGGAACTCTTCCTGAACTACCAGCCAATTTTGACGTGGAAGACTGGAACAATATCCCCAAACCGGTGCAATACATCTGTTGCAGCCATCGGCGTATGACTCAGGCATCTCATTGGAATGAAGAGAATTACCGTCATTACATTGCCGCTTTCCAACACTATACCAAAATGGTTTCCAAACAAGTAGACAGCGTATTAAAAGCTCTTTACTCCACTCCTGCCGGAAAAAATACCATCGTTGTTATCATGGCCGATCATGGCGACGGAATGGCTTCACACCGCATGGTGACCAAGCATATCAGTTTTTACGATGAAATGACAAACGTTCCGTTTATCTTTGCAGGCCCCGGCATCAAACAACAGAAAAAACCGGTAAACCAACTATTAACACAGCCCACGCTGGATCTTTTACCTACTCTTTGTGATTTGGCAGGAATTTCCGTTCCGGCCGAAAAAACGGGAATCAGTCTCGCGCCTATATTAAAAGGAGAGAAACAGAAAAAGACTCACCCTTATGTAGTTTCCGAATGGCACAGCGAATATGAATATGTCGTTACTCCCGGACGTATGGTACGCGGACCGAGATACAAGTACACGCACTATTTGGAAGGCAATGGAGAAGAACTATATGATATGAAAAAAGATCCGGGAGAACGCAAGAATCTCGCCAAAGATCCGAAATACAGTAAAGTTCTAGCAGAACACCGTGCCATGCTTGATGATTACATCGCCCGCACAAAAGATGACTACCGAAGCTTGAAAGTAGATGCTGATCCACGATGCAGAAACCATACTCCCGGTTACCCCAACCACGAAGGTCCTGGAGCCCGGGAAATACTCAAAAGAAAATAAATAATAAAAAAGAGTGAAGATTTCTTTGTAATCTTCACTCTTTTTAGTTCTTTTGCAGGTAAACTTACAAGCAAGCAATTCTTATATCAAGTGAAAGAACACAGTCATCATATAATTGCAGTGGTCGTAACCGTATTTATATCGGTCACCTTATATGCAACACACACAAGTACAGACCATCTTTCTTTATTACAACCATTGCTTGAATACAATCATCCATTCAGCCCGGAAACGCCTACAGACAGTATCATTGTTTGGGAAAAACTTTTAGAACCGGAATTACAAAGACAACAGCAATACCCACTTCTGTTCCAGATAAATCTGCTGACAGTCCAGGCTTTGATAGCAGAAGGGAATATCAGTCTGGCTATCAACCAAGCCAACCAGATGTATCAAAAAGCCAGAGAAATGGATTATCCTTTGGGAACAGCACTCGCATTACACGCCATCGGAAACACTTACTTAAGTTCATCCACACCACAAGCTGCCATCAAATCGTATAAGGAAGCATTAGAAATTGTTCAGAAAATCCCTCATGCCAACCCATACGCCAAAGCGATCTTGGTCCAGCTCATTCTGTCTAAGCTTAAATATCATCAAATGACAGATATAGAGAACAATATACGGGAACTCGAATCAATTACCAACAAGGATGGAAATCCCCAGGATGATTTTCATCTTGTTTATAGTCAGGCATTCTACTGTATCCAGACACACCATCTTCCTGAAGCATTAAACCATATACAGCAGGCCGAGCAAATTAACCGGCAACACCCATATCCATATTTTCATTTAATGATTCAATACCTGTATTCGTGCTACTACACTGAATCCAAAGAGTACACTCAAGCATTAGCCATACTTGATGAAATTCTATCGCATACGAAATCAGCCGACTCATATAAATCCTTGGAAATACAAAAAGAGCGTGCACATATACTTACACTGATGGGTAAAAATGAGGAAGCGTGCGAAACTTATGAAAGGTTTAATACGCGCAAAGATTCTTTGGACGCAATGAATTATATTCGCCAAATCAATGAATTGCACACCCTTTACCAAATAGATAAAAACGAACTGGATAACCTAAACAGGCAAAAAACAATCCTCTATTGGAGCTGGTTTACAATCCTGTTTATAGTCATGATGATTGTATTTTTCATCCTTTTGGTTAAACGGAGCAATAAGAAGCTGCGTCAATCTCAGGAAGAACTGGAAAAAGCCAAGAAACAAGAAGAAAATTCCATCCGGGCAAAGAGCCTTTTCCTTTCCAACATGAGCCATGAAATCCGTACGCCGCTCAATGCGTTGGCAGGCTTCTCTTCCATTCTGACAGAAGAATCGATCGACAACGAGACACGAAAACAATGCAGTGACATTATTCAGCAAAATTCAGAGCTCTTACTCAAACTGATTAATGACGTAATCGACTTGTCCAGTCTCGAAGTTGGCAAGATGAAATTTAAATATGAGCGATGTGACGCAGTGGCAATATGCAGGAATGTTATCGACATGGTTGAAAAAATAAAGCAAACGAATGCCAATGTCCGTTTTTCATCTTCTCTCCATTCATTGGAATTAATAACAGACAATGCAAGGTTGCAACAATTATTAATCAACCTTCTCATCAACGCGACCAAATTTACTCCGCAAGGTTCTATCACCATGGAATTGGAAAAACAGACAGAAGATATAGCACTGTTTTCCGTGACCGACACCGGTTGCGGAATCTCTTCGGAGAATCAGGATAAAATATTCAATCGTTTTGAGAAATTGAACGAAAATGCTCAAGGAACAGGACTTGGTTTGTCTATCTGCCAACTCATTATCGAGCAGTTGGGCGGTAAAATATGGATTGACTCCAATTATAAAAAAGGAGCCCGCTTCCTGTTCATACACCCCATTTGTCATGAGCAACCAAGAAAGGAGGAAGCTGAATGAAACAAGTCCTGCTCCTGTTCGTCCTATTATGCTACACCGTCACCGGGAAAGCCAGTTCCGAAATCGCTCTGGAGTCAGACAGTCTGATAGAGGTGTTGCAAACTTTACCACACGATACGACACGACTGAATGTTCTTAACCAAATCATCAGAATAGAACAGAACAACTATCAATGTATCCAATATTCAGATACATTAATGAAAGAAGCCATACAACTGGGCAATGACAAATATGCCGGTATGGCTGCCTATTACCATATCTTATACTATTACAATCGGAATAATCAAGACAGTGTCACCAAATGGCTCACCATCATGGAACCTTATGTCCGGAAGTCCGATTTATGGAATTACTTCTTTGATGCCAAGCGTTTCCAGATAGACTTGTACACATTCAATGAACAATACGAGCTTGCTATCAACGAATCTCAAAAAATGAAACAGCAAGCTTCCCAAATAAATAGTAACCGGGGTACCATAGCTGCCTATCAATGCTTGAGCAATGCATATATCGGCAGCCAGCGCTGGGACAAGGGAATAGAAGCACTCGAAGCTGCCTATCAAATGCTTACCCCGACCGAAAATCCGGTAGTCCGTATCTCGGTATTATCACAGTTAGTATCCGTTACCAAAGAAAAGAAAGATAATAAAAGGTTACTCAAATATTTGCGGGAG